>NZ_JBWJVP010000275.1:0-21457 GCF_056339915.1 Blautia sp. ZXY-1-B12
CAGAGTACAGATGGAATGTGTGATTCCCTCAATGGCATCCTCGATGGGATGGGCGAAATCATACATTGGATAGATGCACCATGTATCACCTGTTCTGTGGTGAGTCATATGAGCAACACGATAGATAACCGGGTCGCGCATATTCATGTTCGGAGATGCCATATCAATCTTGGCACGAAGCACTTTCTCTCCGTCTGCATATTTACCTTCTTTCATCTCTTCAAAAAGCTGCAGGTTCTCTTCTACACTTCTGTTTCTGTATGGACTTTCTTTACCCGGCTCTGTAAGAGTTCCACGATATTCACGGATCTGATCTGCTGTCAGGTCACATACATAGGCTTTGCCTTTCTGGATCAGCTTTACAGCAGCTTCATACATCTGTCCGAAATAGTCAGATGCAAAAAACAGTCTGTCTTCCCAGTCTGCACCAAGCCATTTGATATCTGCCTTGATGGATTCTACAAACTCACTCTTTTCTTTGGTCGGGTTTGTATCATCAAAACGCATGTTGAACTTGCCGTTATATTCCTGTGCAAGACCATAGTTTAAAAGAATAGATTTCGCATGACCGATATGAAGATATCCATTCGGTTCCGGTGGGAAACGTGTATGCACGGTGTCATAAACACCCTCTGCTAAATCTTTATCAATGATATTCTCAATAAAATTTTTGGAAACTGTTTCGTTCTCCATCTTCTTCCCTCCTGTTGTCGTATTTTATACTGTTTTTTCACACATCTATATATAAAAAATACAACTGAATATTTTTTATGTCGAATGAATTTATATTATCATTGGAAATTCCATCTGTCAACCGTTTACACAACAGTGACAGGCCTTATATTTCTCAGACGTTACTGTTCACTCCGTTCACAGTAACGTAGCCAAAATTCATTCCAGATTGCCTGCGGCAATGGAATTTTGGCTTGTATGTCTCGGGATTTTGCATATTCATGCCAAAACACCTCGCGGGACAGTGGTGTGTGAACAGTAACTCTCAGACTTCATCTGCACTCTCTTTCAGCAGCTCATATCCTTGACTAACATCTTGCAAAATATTATAATTATATCAACATATCAAGGAGGTGCGGCAATATGAGTAATGCACTACCAATTGAAGATTTAAGTAAAACTTACCTGGAACATTCTATGGTTATCAATAACTTTGTTATCAAGATCGGCAGCCAAATCAAAGACAGCTTATGTCGTGTCTTTGGTGATGGTGTTCAGTATGAATGGCGTGAAAATGATGATAAAGTAATCATTCCTGACGTATCAATCATCTGTAACCTGAGAGACCGTAAGAACATTTCTTTCACTGGCATTCCCCGCTTTGTGATGGAAGTTTTGTCCAATGCCACAGAAGAATATGATCGACATGAAAAGATGGATATTTATTGCAAGGTCGGTGTCTCTGAGTATTGGATCGTTGACTGGAGAAAAAAATCTGTAGAGATTTATCTCTTCGATTTCAAAGAAGATGGCACTGGTTATCCGTATCTTTATAAGACTGTCACAGCCCAGAATAAAGAAGATTTACATCTGGTTATGTTTCCGAATCTGAAGATAACCTTTGACGAGCTGTTCGACATTGGTGAATATTAACGAAAAATAAGGCATAAACCAAGGAAATAGTTTACTCTTTTTATTTGTTTCAGAATGTTTCAGAATCACTTGCATATTGATTTCCTGATCTGCATATGCTATAATGCCAGTAGGCGAAAAGAAATAGCAAGTCCATGTAGACAAAAAGAATGAAGCCCTCAGTAGTGCGAATACTGGGGGCTTCTTCTTATTTTTTATGGCAGACAAGAAACTGCCAGGTTAGTGTTGCCCTACTTATCTCCGTCTAACCATTTGCAAACATAATAGGCAGCTATGCTTGCCATAAAGGTGACAAGAAAAGAAACAGCAAGATTCTCCATATAGACTTCACCTCCTCCCGTTGCCGGGTATCGGTTGGACAACACTGTAAGTATAACATATCTCTTGTCATTCTGGAAGTACAAACAGTTCTTAGAAGTTTATAAAATAATACTGGGTTTATTCGAGTATATCATCCTAAAATCATCTTCAGGAATAGGAAGAGTCTCAGTACAAAAACTGCAATTCTGAGCAGTATCCCGGAACTGCAAATTGCACAAAAAAAATAATCAGAACCTATGTCCTGATTATCTTGAGTAACTTTTTGAGTAACTTTGATTTACTGGCACCTCACAAACCCAGTAAATAAGCCATTCTTAGCAAGCTGATGACGGGAATTGAACCCGTGACCCCTTCCTTACCAAGGAAGTGCTCTACCTCTGAGCCACATCAGCATTGTGTCGGATTTACCGCTCACATTTAAATATACTACCAGAACTTGTTTGTATTGTCAATCCCTATTTTTAACTTTTTGATTTTTATTTTTGGGTTTTATACAGATATCTTTCTATTTTTGATATTGCTCCAACTGCTCTCTGATCTTGGTTCGGATACGCTGTAATGCATTATCTATGGATTTGGGTGTTTTTCCCATGATCCAGGCAATCTCTCCGTATCCGTTTCCTGCCAGATAATATTCAAGAACCTGGTTCTCCATTGGACTTAACGTTGCTGTTATCTCCTGCTCCAGATCCTGGACATTCTCTTGGTCAATAATGATAGACTCCGGGTTCTCTCCCCAGTTATCTCCAAGATGTTCTTCATTTTCCCCATCCTGTTCGCTGAGGGAAATATAGGAATTCAGCGGCTGGTGCTTCTGCCTGTTGGAACTCTGGATGGCGTTGTAGATCTGTCTGTCCACACATATACTGGCAAAGGTCTGGAATGCAGCATCCCTGTCCGGCTGGTAATCGCGGACTGCCTTAAACAGTCCGATCATGCCTTCCTGTATCAGGTCATCGTTCTCCCCGCCTATCAGGAACATGGTCCTTGCTTTCTTGCGGACCATGTTCTTGTATTTTTCCATCAGATAGTCGAGGATTTCTGATTCCCCGTTTTTGAAACGGGAAATTAATTCTTCATCTTTAATTCCGTCATACTGTTTCATCAATTTAACCCTTCCGTTTTCTGAAAATCTCTATCATTCGCCCAGAGGGCTTCTTATAGCATAACAATATTGTGGAATAATTTTCTGCTGCAAAAATTCCTCTTAATAATCGCTGCACATCCTCACGAAGCCTTTATCTCAGACTGAGATAAACTTATTTCTTCTGCAGTCTCTGACGTACAATCTCATATCCAAGTACTCCGGCTGCCACAGATGCATTGAGGGAATCAATGTCACCCTTCATAGGAATAGATGCCACGAAATCACACTTCTCACGGATCAGTCTGCTTACACCTTCACCTTCATTGCCGATCACTACGCCGATCGGACCTGTCAGGTTAAGATTGTACATGGTTTCACCGCCCATATCTGCACATACAAACCACATGCCCTGTTCTTTCAGTTCATCGATGGTATGTCCCAGATTGGTAACTTTTGCAACAGGTGTATAGTTTAATGCACCTGCTGAAGTCTTGGCAACTGTGGAAGTCAGTCCAACTGCTCTTCTCTTGGGAATAATCACCCCATGTGCACCTGCAAGGTTTGCTGTACGGATGATCGCACCAAGATTATGAGGATCCTCAATATTATCCAGGATAAAGATAAAGGGATCTTCTCCTTTTTCCTTTGCCTTCGCAAGAATATCTTCTACACTTGCATATTCATAGGCTGCCACCTGAGCGATCACGCCCTGATGTGCGCCTGTCTCGCTTAACTGATCCAGACGTTCTTTTGCCACATAATTAATAATCGTATCTTTTTTTCTTGCCTCTCTGGCAATAGTGCGGACCGGTCCGTCCTGGCATCCGTCCAGGATAAAAAGCTTATCTACACATTTGCCGGAACGAAAGGCTTCCAGAACCGCATTGCGTCCTTCTATCTGTTCACTCATATCTTATCCTCTCCGATCCCTACACGGACCAGTTCTATGATCCTGCTGAAATCATCTTTTAAATATAAATAGCCCATCAGAGCTTCAAACCCTGTTGCCCTGCGGTAGTCTGCCATAGTTGCATGTTTGGCCATTGTAGGAGAATGAGCATTCCTTCCTCTTCTGTAAACGCTGTGTTCCTCCTCTGTAAGCATGGGCTCAATCACTTCCATCATGGAAGACTGAGTTCCTGCCTTAACCAGACTGCTGGCTTTTCTGTGAAGCTGGTTTACCGGACAGTTGCCTTTTTTTACAAGGATCGTGCGGATCACCAGTTCATAGACGCCATCTCCGATATACGCCAATGTCAGCGGAGAATAGGTTCGTAAGTCTTTATCCTCCAAATGAAATACCTGATTAAGCAAACCTTTCAAACTACTTAAACTCTCTTCATTAAGCCCGTTTGTCTCACTCATATTATTCAAGCTCGCTTCCATTTTACTCCCTCGCGGGTATCCTTAAGGATGATTCCCTTAGCCAGAAGCTCATCTCTGATCTCATCTGCTCTTGCGAAATTCTTTGCTTTTCTTGCTTCCTGACGCTCTGCGATCAGGTCTTCGATTTCTTTATCAAGGATTTCTTCTGTTTTCACAGCCTTCAGACCAAGTACATCGCATAATTTCACCATTGTGTCAAGAAGTGCTCCTGCAAATTCTGCGGAACTTGCCTCTGATACATTTGTATTTGCAAATTTAACCAGTTCAAAAATTGCTGCCAGTGCATCTGCTGTGTTGAAATCATCATCCATAGCTTCTTCAAATTTCTTTACGAATTCCTGTGCCTGTGCAAGCAGTTCTTTCTCTGCATCTGTTGCAGTTTCTGTCTGTGCTGCTGCTTTTCTGTCCTTTAAGTTTGCTGCTGCATCTGTGATACGTTCTAATGCATTCTTTGCAGCTTCCATCAGATCTGCGCTGAAATTCAGCGGACTTCTGTAATGGGCGTTCAGCATGAAGAAACGAAGCACCTGCAGGTCATACTGTTCACTGATTTCACGAACAGTACGGAAGTTTCCAAGAGACTTGGACATTTTTCTGTTATCAATATTTAAGAATGCATTGTGCATCCAGTATTTTGCAAAGATTTTGTCGTTGCAGCATTCACTCTGTGCGATCTCGTTCTCATGGTGAGGAAAGATCAGGTCTTCTCCGCCTGCATGGATATCAATCTCATCACCAAGGTATTTTTTCGCCATAACAGAACACTCAATATGCCATCCCGGACGTCCATCACACCATGGTGAAGGCCAGGATGGTTCTCCCTCTTTCTTCGGTTTCCAGAGAACAAAATCCAGTGAATCTTCTTTCTGGTCTTCACCGGATACCTGCAGAGAACGGAAGCCGGACTGCAGATCATCCAGGTTCTTGTGCGAAAGTTTGCCATATTCTTTGAACTTCTTAACTCTGAAATAAACAGTACCGTCTGCTGCCGGATAAGCATATCCCTTATCAACCAGAGTCTGGATCATACTGATCATTCCGTCGATTTCCTGTGTTGCCTGCGGATTAGTTGTTGCAGGCTTCACATTCATGCCGTCCATATCTTTTCTGCATTCAGCAATATAGCGCTCGGAAATCTCCTGCGCACTTACACCTTCTTCGATAGCCTTCTTAATAATCTTGTCATCAACGTCTGTAAAGTTGGATACAAAATTCACTTCGTAGCCTTTGTATTCCATATATCGGCGTACGGTATCGAAAATGATCATCGGACGTGCATTTCCGATATGGATCAGGTTGTATACAGTCGGACCGCAGACATACATACGAACTTTTCCCTCTTCGAGAGGTACGAATTCTTCTTTTCTACGTGTCAGTGTGTTAAAAAGTTTCATGTTCTATTCCTCCAGTTTTCTCTATCATTAACTCTCTTTTCTTTCATTAAGAAGACAGATTGCCTGAGACGCAATTCCTTCTTCTCTTCCCGTAAATCCCAGTTTTTCCTCTGTAGTGGCCTTAATGTTCAGCTGAGACTCATTGATTCCCATTGCTTTCGCCATATTGGCTCTCATCTGTGGAATATGAGGTGCCATCTTTGGTTTCTGTGCAATGATCGTTGCATCTATATTTCCGATCTCATAGTGGTGTTCTCTCAAAAGCTTCGTCACATGCTCCAGCAGCAGAATACTGGAAATCCCTTTATATGCAGGGTCTGTATCAGGAAAATGTTTTCCGATATCGCCCAGTGCTGCTGCTCCCAGAAGTGCATCCATAACTGCATGGATCAGTACATCTGCATCTGAATGTCCCAGGAGACCTTTCTCCCAGTCTATCTTCACACCACCCAGGATCAGATCTCTGCCTTCGGTCAGCCTGTGTACATCATATCCCATTCCAACACGCATAATCATTCTCCTCTTATATCCAGCATCTTGCTGATTCTCAATAAGCTTAACCGTCTCCTTGTATAAGGAGCAAGTCTGAGGCTTGGCAAAACAGCCGATTCATCGAGTCCGATATCATAAACGGTTTTCGCGCATCCGGCTTTCTCCAGCAAACGGAACATAGTCTGTTCACTGGGAAGCTCATCAATAATCTCCTCTATCCCGTTCAGGCATTTTTCCAGATGCTGGGGTGAAATAGTTTCTAACAATTCCGGCTCGTTTTCTTTTCTTATTTCTTCCAGAAGTCCTTTTTTTCCAAAAGTTTCTTTCAGAAGCTCCTCGTCCTCATTCTCATAGGGTTTTGCGTGACATCGTCCCTGTGTGATGGCTGCAGCGATACGCTTGTATTCTTCCAGTACAAGAAGTGCTGCTACAGAAACCTTCTCTCCGTGGAGTGCATCCAGCGGACCATTGATCACTTCCATATCCCACAGATGTGTGACCTGGTGCTCTGCACAGGACGCAGGCCTTGAATTACCAATCATCTGCATTGCAAGTCCGGAAAGAATCAATGCATACATAAGCTGTTCGCATTCATCTTCCTCTCCCTCTGTAATATCCTGAATCGAAGATTTCACAGTTTTTAACGCTTTCTCTTCCAACTTTACAGTTTCGCGGCAAAAATACTCTCCGGTGACCAGGTTCGCGATCTTCCAGTCTGCAAGACAGATGTATTTCGCCATCAGATCTGAAATCCCGGCTGCAGTCAGGCGCTGTGGTGCTTTTGAAAAAATATCTGTATCTGCATATACACAGATCGGAGCTACTGAAGGCACAGTCTTCTTTACTCCATCCAGGGTCATTGCTGCTACTGTTGTTACAAATCCATCTCCACTTGCTGCGGTAGGCACTGAAATGAAAGGTACTTTGTAATTATGTGCAATATAACGGCTGATATCATGGATCGTGCCTGCTCCTACTGCAAGGATCAGGTCAATGTCCTCTTCCATGTTGTTCTCCACAATTTTTATTGCATGCCGGTCTGCCTGAAGTCCCTCTGCATCCAGAACAAGTACCTGGCACCTGTCATAGATATCCTCCATAAGTTCCTCTGTTGCTGCATAGGTATTGGTATCGCAGATGACCAGCGGGGATATGTACTCTCTGAGCATTCCCTCTGACATCTCTTCTTCAAGCTTCTCTACAGCTCCGGCTTCTATCAAAATCTCTTTCACTGCAATCTGGTGTTCCCTGCCGCAGCTGCAAGGTCGGGCAAAATCGTCCGCATCAACTCGCATTTAAATTCTTCCTCCTGACTTTCCTGAATCAAGCGGATAAAATCATCCGTTTGACTATCTGCTCATAATTGAATAGTTGTTTCACAACCTGATTCGGTTAAACTTTTTTTCTATAGGCATAGTTCGTTGGTATTATACATGATTTTCCTATAAAAATCAATCATTCCGCGCAGGTCTGGCGGCTACAGGTTCAAATAATTATATACAATCTTTGAAATATTCTGTATGTTCGTCACCGCCGTACTCTCCGGGCAGTTTTCAGACATCACACATAGGATATAAGTTGTCTTTTCGCCATAGACAATTGCGATATCGTGCTGATCCTGATCTGTCTCGCCGGTCTTGTTGGCAGATTTTATTCCATCCGGAAGTCCCTGGGGGATTTTCCAGGTGTTTTCCTGATTTGACAGAAGATTTAACATTTCTTCTGATGCATCTTTGCTGACACATTCCCCCTTGTAGATTTTTTCAAGCAGAGTGCCGCAATCTTTTACAGAAGTCATGTTTCTGCCACCCAGACTCTCCTGTGCGGATGCTGCAGGATGGAGGGTGTGCTGCACACTTGTCTCTGTATAGCCCTCTTTTTCCAGATATTTGTTAATATCCTCCGCACCTTTTTTGAAATCAAGGGAATCTGTCTGAAGCTTCACCAGTTCATTGCAGGATTCATTGTCACTGACTGTGATCATATTCCACAGCAGGTCATTTAATTTTACATCTACAGTTTTTGTATCTGCAGTATTTAATTTCTTTGCCTCATCTGCCTTTACCTGCTCCATGTCCTCATATGTCTTTGCCATTACAAAGGCTTTGATCAGACTTGCAGAATAAAGGGAAGTATCATTGATCAGGATTTCCTTTTCTTCATTAAGGTCTTTCACATAAACACTCCAGGTTCCCTGATATCCGGACAGCATCTTCTCAAGCTGAGGCTTCAGATTATCCATCCCAAGATCATCCATATTCACGATCTTTCCCGTATCATCCACAATAAAACCATCATCCGTCACTGTGCTTTCCTGAAGCAGGGCGCCATTTGTACCGCCAAAATAATAGCTCCCGTCAAAATTCATTTCATAACAGTCCATCTCAAGTGAATGGATGCCAGGCTCGGTTACCAGTCTGCCATTTTCATCAAAATAATAATATCCGTTCAGAGTAATCCCGTCTATTGCCAGATTGTCAATATACCTTACCTGCGGTGCTGCTGACAGACGCCCCAGATTGTTCACAAAGTAATATCCGTCAAATTTCTCTGCCTCCTGGGCATTCTGTGTATCAGCTTCCTCATCTGTCTTATCCCCAAACACTGCAACACCTTTCAGATGCTCCATATGAGGACTGCAGGCTTTGAATTTCCCATCTGTATCATGGTAATAATATCCGTCAAATACAGTTCCGTCTATCTCATAATCCTGAAAATAATGGATCTCCGCCTGGGTACTTCCGGCGCCATTCACATCCAGACAGTAAAATCCGTCACTCTTCATCATATATTTCCCGCTTCCGTCTCCCATTGGCTGAATCTGTGCCTGCCCGGTGACAGATGCAAGACTCTGCTGTGCAGCCATAACAGGAACCGGCAAAACCAGTGCCATGGAAATGGCTCCGGCCAGACTTCCGGCTATGATATAACTTTTAATATAATATTTCGCTGTTTGTCTATTTTTTCTCATGCAAAACTCCTTTTACGGTTTCTTTTCACATCCCATTCACAGTAAGCAAAGTATATATTGTTTTATTCAGGATAGCAAGATTTTTATCTTTTTTCCAGCAAAGACCAGAATCTCAGTATCAGTGTTCAGTTCAGTTCTTTTCTCTGATCCTCTTCCAGAAGCTTCCCAGCTGTTCTTCCACAGTATTTAAAGTACAGTTTCCCCTGTCAGACCACTCAGCAGGAAATAGATTCCTGTAATCTTTCCCTGCAAATCTCTCGTCCAGCAGAAGTATGATCCCTGTGTCCTCCTGGGTTCTGATCACACGCCCGGCTGACTGCAGCACCTTATTCATCCCCGGATATCTGTATGCATAATCAAATCCGTTCACACCTTTTTTATCATAATACTGTCTGAGGATTTCCCTTTCTGTTCCGATCTGAGGAAGACCGGTTCCTATAATGATCGCTCCGATCAGCTTCTCTCCCATCAAGTCAATCCCCTCTGAAAAAATCCCGCCCATTACGCAAAATCCCACCAGTGTTCCCTCTGATGCAGAAAATTCCTCCAGAAATTCCTCTTTCTCCCTCTCATTCATTCCCGATGTCTGCGAAATACAGCGAACCCATTCCGCTGAAAACTCATTCTCATACACCTCCAGAACATCTTCCATAAATTTATAAGAAGGAAAGAATACCATATAATTTCCTTTTCTTGTCCATACAGTTCTGGCAATGTAAGATGCGATCCTGTGATATTCCTCATATCCTCTTCTGGTATACCTGCTGCTCACATCCCGTCCTGTGAGAATGCACCTGTTCTCCTGCCTGAAAGGAGAAGTCACATAAATCCCATAGTCATCCTTTCTGGTGCTTAAAAGTGTACGGTAATAATCCATGGGAAGCAGAGTCGCAGAAAAGAAAACCGCACTTTTTCCCTTTTCCAGACATCTATGAATATTTGCTGCAGGATTTACACAGAAAAGCCGCAGAATCACCTTTCCCCCTTCTCCCATTTCTGTATAAACCACATAATTTTCATCCAGAAGTTCATCAATGTTCAGGAAATCTCTCACACAGAAGTAAAATTCCAGCAACTGCTCCGGAAGTTCCTTTCCATGAAGTTCCTCCAGAAGCTTGTCCATCTCCCCCATCACCTGAAGCATTCCCAGGGAAACTGCTCCGGGATTTGGCAGGATTTCATACTCTGTACACTCCTTTTCCAGAATTCGAAGCTGTCTGTTCACTTTTTCCAGTGCTCGCACCAGACCTTTACTGTAATCCCCGGCCAGTCTCTTCGCCTCCAGTACATCCGCTCTGTCCACATGAGCACTGTACATTTCCCTTCCCCTGTCCACCAGATTGTGAGCTTCATCAATCAGAAAAATGTATTCTCCGGAAGTACCCTCCCCGAAAAATCTTTTCAGATAAACATTGGGATCAAATACATAATTATAATCACAGATCACAGCGTCCACCCAGACTGCCAGATCCAGGCACATTTCAAAGGGACACACCTGCCATTTCTTCGCATATTCCAGCAGAGTATCCCTGTCATAGCTGTCCTGCGTGGTCCACAGTTCAAAAACAGCATCATTCACTCTGTCCAGATGTCCTCTCGCCCACAGACAGTTCTCAGGATTGCATTCTGTTTTATCGCAGAAGCACAGCTTTTCCTTCGCGGTAATGGTTATCACTTTAAATTTCAGTCCATGCTCCTTTAATATGGAGAAAGCTTCTTCAGCCACAGTCCTGGTAATGGTCTTTGCTGTAAGATAGAAAATATTTTCCCCCAGCCCTGCACCAACTGCTCTCACTGCAGGAAAGATCGTGGACATGGTCTTTCCTACTCCTGTAGGTGCCTGGACAAAAATCTGTCTTTCTGTGGATATAGTGTGATATACACCGGATACGATTTTTCGCTGTCCCTCACGATATTCAAAAGGGAACTCCAGATCACTCATGGACGCATTCCGTTCTTTTTTCCATGCAAGCTGGTATGCGATCCATTTATGATACCTGTCCAAAAGATTCTGGTACCACAGTCTGAGTTCTTCCAGCGTATATTCTTCTCTGAAAAACTTAAGCTCCTCTGTGTCCAGATTCCCATATGTCATCTGCACTCCGATCTTCTCCGTTTTTTGCTCCTGTGCGTAGATCCAGGCATAACACATTGCCTGTGCACGGTGAACCTCCACAGGCTTTTCCAACTGACTGACATCTGCATAAACACCCTTAATTTCATCGATCCAGCACTGTCCATCCTCTGTGAAGATTCCGTCAGCTCTGCCCTCTACCTGGATACTTACATCTTCATATTCTGTTTTATATTTAAGAGAGACCTCCGCTCTGTAATGGCTTCCCATCCTGCCCTGTATTTTTCTGTGCAGTCTGCTGCCCTTCTGCATTGCTTCTCTGTCAGAAGATCCTCCCCGGTTGTCAAGATCCCCGCTTCTTAATATAAACTCCACCAGATTTCTGACGGAAATACGAACCACCGGCTTATCCATATCAAAACACCTCACGCAACAATAGCTACCAAATAGTTACCCAACATCGTCCGTTCATTATAACACAGAATTCATCATCATGTAAAAACTCCTGAATTCAAGAAAGAATCCTGCTTGCAGGATTCTCCGCCTGCAACAGGTCGCTTCAGCGACATAATTCCGCTCCGTCGCAGTGCGATCCTGCCCGGAGGGCTTTTTTATGTTATAGGAACATTACAGAGTAATTTCCTATAATATAAAAAGCCGCCAGAAATCTCTATGCTGATTTCTGACGGTCCATTATTTTATTTATCCTATGATTGGTAAACATCATATCCACAAATTGCTCCGCTGTGAAGGAGCTCCTGCAATTCTCAATTAGATCTGGGTAATTACAAAGATATCATAAATTGCCTTTACCGCAGTTTCAAAATCTCTGTTCTCCACACCGATAATGATATTCAGCTCACTGGAACCCTGGTCGATCATCTTCACATTTACATTTGCATGGGCAAGTGCTGAGAAGATTCTTCCTGCTGTACCTCTGGTGGATTTCATACCACGTCCTACAACAGCGATCAGTGCAAGGTCAGATTCCATTTCTACGAAATCCGGCTGTACTGCACGATGAATTCCGGCAATTACCTGCTGTTCCTTTTCTTCGAATTCATCCTGATGTACATATACAGTCATTGTATCGATTCCTGATGGAACATGCTCAAAGCTGATTCCCTGATCTTCGAATACCTGAAGTACCTTACGTCCGAAACCAACCTCACTGTTCATCATGGATTTCTCAATATTGATAGAACAGAATCCCTTCTTACCTGCAATACCTGTGATTGTAAATTTCGGTTTCTTGCATGTGCTCTCAACAATAAAAGTACCCTTGTCTTCCGGTCTGTTTGTGTTTTTGATATTGATCGGAATTCCCTCTTTACGAACCGGGAAGATCGCATCTTCATGAAGAACAGTTGCACCCATATAAGAAAGCTCTCTGAGTTCTCTATAGGTAATGCTCTCGATCACTTCCGGATTTTTAACAATACGTGGGTCTGTTACCAGGAAGCCGGAAACATCTGTCCAGTTTTCATAAAGGTCTGCCTTGATAGCCTTCGCCACAAGAGAACCGGTTACATCAGAACCTCCTCTGGAGAAAGTTTTAACTTTTCCATCTTCACCAGCGCCATAAAATCCAGGGATAACGGCATGTTCACATTTTGCCAGCTTTTTGGACAGAAGTCTGTCTGTCTTCTCGGCATCCAGATTTCCGTTCTTATCAAAACGGATCACATCTGCTGCATCAACAAATTCATAACCCAGATATGCTGCCATCACCTTACCATTGAGAAATTCTCCTCTGGATGCTGCATAGTCTGTGCCTGCCTGTGCCTTGAAATCAGCTTCGATCTGAGCAAATTCATCTTCCAGAGAAAGATCAAGGTTCAGTCCGCGGATAATCTCATAATATCTTCCCTTGATCTCCTGCAGAATCGGGATGAAATCTTCCCCTTCAACTGCAGTATTATAACATTTATAAAGTAAATCTGTAACCTTTGTATCTCCGTCAAATCTCTTTCCGGGAGCGGACGGAACCACATAACGTCTGCTCTCATCACTTCTGATGATCTCCCCTACTTTCTGAAACTGTTCTGCATTTGCCAGAGAACTTCCTCCGAATTTAACAATTTTCTTCATTTTTCCTGCTCCTCATATGTCACTAAATATTTTCAGACCGATCTCCCATCAGTCTTTGTCACTCTACCAACATAAAGTCTGTTTAATATTGTATTGAATAAACACCAATTTTGCAAGCCTTTCTTACAGAAATATCCGAAAATGGTTATTTTCCACAATCTGCCGAAGATTCCTGCTGTTTTTTTACAAATTCTGTCACATTATAAACACGAAGGATATCTCCATCCACCCGAAAATGAATATCCTTCTCGCCAAAAGGCATTCCGTAAGACCGTTCCGGATCATTCTGATAAGCAGGACGGGGATCATCTGCAAGCACTGCGATCAGAGCCTCTCTGCTTTCCCTGGGTATTCTTTCCAGAAGCTCCTTGGGAAATTCTACATTCAGATGATGATCTTTGGAATATTCGGTAAAACTTCCTGTTGCTTCCGGATGGCAATCCGCATAAGGAATATATGGTTTAATATCGAAAATCGGTGTTCCATTCATCAGATCTGCACCTTCTACATAAAGTACAGGGCTGTCCGACTCATCCAGAGCTACTTTCTCAAGCTTCACACAGGATAATCCTATGGAATTGGGACGAAAGGGAGATCTTGTGGCAAAAACTCCTTTTCTCACATTTCCCCCAAGTCTGGGCGGGCGGACAGTCGGTGACCACTTTGTCCTCTTTGCCTCCGAAAACTCCCAGATCAGCCAGATATGACTAAACTCCTCCAGACCACGGCAGGCATCCACATTACGATATTCCGGTTCGAATACGATTCTCGCTTTAAGCGCCCCTACACGTCCACTCTGCCTGGGAATACCAAATTTGGTCGGAAAATCATTTTCTATATGTGCGATTGGAATCATGGCTCTATTCTCCTTTTACCTTTTTCATAAAATGATGTTAGGGTCAAAAGGCATTTTGCTCCTAACTTGATATCTACGAATTGCTCCGCTGCAAAGCAGCTCCCGCAATTCTCATAAAATAATAGCCCGGAAAAATAACTCTCCGGGCTATTATTGTTATTTCTTCTGTGCGAAATACTCTTTTGTAAGTGTAATGGCGGTTCCTGAAAGCAGGAATACACCAATTAAGTTGGGGATTGCCATGAGACCGTTGAATGTCTCAGCAATGCTCCAGAGAAGTCCCAGATCTACAGTTGCACCAAGGATTGCCACTAATGAATATGCGATCATAAATGGGCGGATAACTTTTGCAGAGAATAAGAATTCAATGCAGCGAGCTCCGTAAAGTCCCCATCCGATAATCGTTGAGAATGCAAAGCAGCACATGGCAACTGCCGTAAAGATGGAAACCCAGCCTCCGTATGTAGAAGTAAATCCGGAAATTGTAAGTTCTGCACCTGCCGCTGCACCGTAATTTACCGGCACGCCGCTTACAAGGATCACAAGTGCTGTCAGAGTACAGATCACGATCGTATCTGCAAATACCTCAAAAATACCAAACATACCCTGTTTTACAGGTTTGCTTGTATCCGCACAGGCATGAGCGATAGAGCCTGTACCAAGTCCGGCTTCATTGGAGAAAATACCTCTGGAAACACCCTTTTTCATACTGAGGAAAAAGCTTCCGATCACACCACCTGTCACTGCTGACGGATTAAAGGCTCCATAAACAATATCATGGAAAACTGCCGGAACTCTTCCGATATTTAAGATCACAACGCCCAATGCAAGTGCAATATAAAACAATGCCATAAACGGCACCAGCTTCTCGGAAACACTTCCGATTCGCTTGATACCACCCAGCAGTACCATACCAACCAGCAGCGTAATCACAATTCCAAGGATCAGATTCAGTCTGCCTGTGGAAGACTCTGAGATTACATTAAAATTAATAAGAGCCGTATCAATTGCTGTTGTAATGGTATTTACCTGAGTGGCATTACCTGTTCCAAATACAGTCAGTACGCCGAATGCAGAATAAAGAACTGCAAGAAATCTCCAGTTCTTTCCCAGACCATTCTTAATATAATACATAGGTCCGCCTACATAATCCCCATGTCTGTTTCTCTCACGGAAATGTACTGCCAGGGTAACCTCTGTAAATTTCGTGCACATTCCAAGGAGCGCGGAAACCCACATCCAGAATACAGCTCCGGGTCCGCCGATGGCGATAGCTCCGGCAACACCGGCGATATTTCCAGTACCTACTGTACCTGCCAACGCAGTACAGACTGCCTGGAAAGGTGTCATGGAACCGTCAGAGGCTTCTTTTTTCTTAAAAATTCTTCCCAGTGTGGTTTTAAGCGCATACGGGAATTTGCGGATCTGGACAAAACCAGTCCGCAGGCTCAGGTAAAGCCCTACGCCGATAATACAGATCATAGCCGGGACACCCCAGATAAAATTATTTACGACGTTATTGATGGATTCAATTGTCTGAAGCATGTTAAATAAACCTTTCTTTCGTGTAATAATAACAGTTTAGCACTTTTTTCACCGTATGTACAGAAAAATTCTATTAAGATAAAGCATTAAAGCACAACAAGTTGCCAGAGCAAGCAGCTAAAATTATCCACTCCACTGCTCATTGCTTTTCGTAATTGAAGCAGGGGACTTACTTGATTCGGTTAAAAAGTCAAAATAACGTATAAATTTGTCATAATTTCAGTAGCATTTCCCCACTCAAACCTCTATTATTGTAAATATGAAATCAAGGAAAACGCCTATGTATTTTCTAACAGTACTTAAGCGTTTCAGTTATTCGGTGTAGCGCCGCATAGCAAAGCGGATGATTTTATCCGCTTGACTATTTTCAACCTAAGGAGGATATGACAAAATGATTCAGAAATATACTTACGGAACCCCGTTTGAAACCGATGCCATCGTAACTTCCATCCCGGCTTCTGAGGGGACTCCTGCATACGGAACTATCTCCACAGAGAACGGCTTCTCTTTTACTTATGACATGGATGACAACGATGTTGTCTATGGTCTGGGCGAATCAAGCCGCGGAATCAACAAACGTGGATATGTTTATGAAAGCAACTGTTCCGACCAGCCAAACCATACAGAAGATAAAATCTCCCTCTACGGAGCACACAACTTCCTCGTAATCTCCGGAAAGCAGACTTTCGGTCTCTTCGTTGATTATCCAGGAAAACTGAAGTTTGATATCGGTTACACACTCTCTTCCCAGTTAAAGATCACCTGTGAGGATGCAGACCTTTATCTGTATGTGATCGAGGGTGAAACTCCTTACGATATCGTAAAACAGTTCCGTAAAATCATCGGAAGAAGCTATATCCCGCCTAAATTCGCATTTGGTTTCGGTCAGAGCCGCTGGGGATATACAACTGCTGACGACTTCAGAAAAGCTGCTGACGGATATCGCGAAAACAATATTCCGATCGATATGGTATACATGGATATCGATTACATGGAAGACTACAAAGATTTCACAGTCAATCAGGAAAACTTTCCTGACTTTGAGGCCTATGTCAATGAAATGAAAGAAAAAGGCATCCACCTTGTCCCGATCATCGATGCAGGTGTCAAGGTAGAAGCTGGCTATGATGTTTATGAAGAAGGCGTTGAGAAGAACTACTTCTGCAAACGTGAAGACGGCAGTGATTTCGTTTCCGCTGTATGGCCGGGTTGGACTCATTTCCCTGATGTCCTGAATGCAGATGCCAGAGCATGGTTCGGACAGAAATACGAACGTCTCATTTCAAAGGGAATCGACGGTTTCTGGAATGACATGAACGAACCTGCAATGTTCTGTACACCGGAAGGCGTTGCTGAATTAAAAGAATACATCAAAGACAACTTCATAGACAAGGAAGAAGCACCTGGATTTACACTCGGTGATAAAGTAAACGCCCTTGCAAACAATCCGGAAGATTACAAACGCTTCTATCACAATGTAAACGGTCAGAAGGTCCGCCACGACAAAGTACATAACCTGTTTGGCTATAACATGACCCGTGCAGCAGGTGAAGCATTTGAAAAAATCGCACCTGGCAAACGTTTTCTGATGTTCTCCCGTTCCTCCTATGTGGGAATGCACAGATACGGTGGAATCTGGATGGGAGACAACAAATCCTGGTGGTCACACATCCTTCTGAACTTAAAGATGCTTCCATCCCTGAATATGTGCGGTTTCCTTTACACAGGTGCAGATCTGGGCGGTTTCGGTGAAGATACCACACGTGATCTGGTACTGCGCTGGCTGGCACTTGGTGTATTCACACCTCTTATGAGAAACCACTCCGCTCTGGGAACCAGAGAACAGGAAGCTTACCAGTTTGAAAATATCGAAGACTTCCGCCATGTGATCGGTGTCAGATATCGCCTTATTCCATATCTGTACAGTGAATACATGAAAGCAGCATTAAACGACGACATGATGTTCCGTCCGCTGGCATTTGACTACACAGACGATGCATTCGCAACTCAGGTAGAAGATCAGCTTCTTCTCGGAAACGAAATCATGATCGCACCTGTTTATACACAGAATGCAAAAGGCCGCTATGTATATCTGCCGGAAGAAATGATGTTCGTAAAATTCCTGCCGGATGGAACAATTTCTCAGGAAATTCTTGAAAAAGGCCACCACTATGTAGAAGTTGCCCTGAATGAAGTTCCACTGTTTATTCGCAAAGGAAAAGCAATCCCGGTTGCTGATGTTGCGCAGACAGTAAAGGATATCGATCCTGCTACTATCCGCATGATCGGATATGAGGGAGCTGAATATGACCGTTATGATGATGACGGTGTAAGTACTCTGTAATTTAACCGAATCAGACAACTTTCCCTGCCTGAATTGCAAAAAGTACCAGGTAGCAGATAGAACTGAACCAGAAGTCACCTCATAAAAATAATAAAAAGAAACAGTCACATACATCTGATGAATGTTGAGATATTCACTCAAGTATGTGACTGTTTTCTTTTACATTGTTATTCTTTATCTTTATTTGCCAAAACAATATAACGGTAAATTTCTGCAAATGGGATCTCTTTTTCTCTGCTCAGCTGTGCAACGCTCTCATATTCCGGATAAAGCTGCTCTTTTCCATTCAAAGTGCATACCTTTACCTGAACTTCTCCCCATGGAGTCGGAAGGGTTCTCGTTTCTCTGGGAAGAATCGTACGTTCCATTCTGCTATAACGAATTCCAATCGTAGTAGTTTCTTCAAAAATAATATTCTGAAGCGTTTCCATATCTTCTTCCTTACAGATCACATTCAGAACCCATGCAGGTCTGTTTTTTTTCATAAAAACAGGCACATAATGCACATCTCTGGCACCGGCTTTCATTAGACGCTCCATCACAAATCCCAGAACTTCTCCACTGCAGTCATCAATGTTTGTCTCCATCTTGATAATCGTATCTTTGGTTTCCTGATTTTCAGCCTTCGGATTATTTCTGATTTCCGGGTTTTTGAATTCTTCTGACTGAGCCTTTGCCTCATCTGTTTCTGCGCTCTGCGAGATAATCATTGCCCTTAGGATTCCCGGGCATTCATACTGGCGTTTACCTGCACCGATTCCAATCTTCTGAATTTCAAATGTTTCCGGAAGTTTATCTTTTGTTTTCACTGCTGCCACTATCGCCGCACCTGTAGGCGTTACAAGTTCACCTTCTATCTCTGTCATTTTCAGATGTAAATGATTGGCACTTACTATATTTGCAACTGCCGGAACCGGGATTGGCAGGATGCCATGCTGACAACGGACAGTTCCACGTCCCTCGCAGAGAACAGGAACGATCACCTCTGTAACATCCAGATTATCCAGGCAGACTGCCACAGACACAATATCCACAATAGAGTCCACTGCTCCCACCTCATGAAAATGCACCTGATCTACAGGAACATTGTGTGCTTTACTCTCCGCCTCTGCAAGAATTTCAAATATACGCAATGCTATCTTCTTTGCATTCTCATTCATTGCGCTATGCTCTATAATATAGGTAATTTCTTTTATTCCACGGTGTTCGTGATGGTGATGGTCTTGCGCTGTTCCTGTGCCATGGGCGTGATTGCTCTCATGGCCTTCATGATGATGTCCATGCAGATATTCCATATCATGGTCATGATTTTCATGCTCTTTATCCAGCACAACATCAAAATCACATGCATCTATTCCGGACTTCACAACTCTGCTGATCTTTGTCTCAAATCCTGATACCTTAAGACTCTTCAGCACCCTGTCCAGCACTGAGCGGTCAGCTCCCAGATCAAGAAGAGCCGCAACCGTCATATCACCACTTATCCCTGAATAACATTCCAGATATAATGTTTTCCCCATAATCAATTTCCTTTCTCATCTGTACCTGCTGCCAGACGGTTGATCTGTGTTGCCAGATAGCCGGCACCGTAGCCGTTATCAATATTCACCACAGCAATCCCATTCGCACAGGAATTGATCATAGTAAGAAGTGCCGAAAGACCATGCATACTTGCACCATAACCCACAGAAGTCGGTACTGCGATCACAGGTCTGCTCACCAGACCGCCCATCACACTGGCAAGAGCACCTTCCATTCCCGCAACTGCAATTACACAGTTCGCACTCTGGATTGTCTCCAGTCTGGAGAATAAACGATGCATTCCGCTGACTCCCACATCATAAATCCGTTCAACATTTGTGCCAAAATATTCCGCTGTCTGTGCAGCTTCCTCAGCAACCGGAATATCTGCTGTTCCCGCTGAACACACTGCGATCTTGCCAATACGCTTCTTATCTTTCTTCTCAATCTTTAAAATACGTGAAATGGGATCATATTCTACTTCCGGAAACTTCTCCTTCACCAGTTCATACTGATGTTGGGAAGCTCTGGTTCCGAATACCTCGCCGTCTTCTCTGTATAATCTTTCAAAAATATTCAGAAGATGTTCATCTGCCTTATTACTGCAGTAGATTACTTCTGCGAAACCGGTTCTTGCCTTACGGCTTGTATCCAGCTTCGCATACCCCATTTCTTCATAACTTTCTTTCTTAAGGATTCTCTCTGCCTCTTCCACAGATACCGAACCACTTTTTACACTTTCAAGAATCTCCTGTAAGGTCATGGATTCCTCCTTTTAGAACACCACCTGCACCAGAAACATACAGACAACCGTTCCCACTATAATACTGAGCAGTGTATTTCTCTTCCACAAATGAAGATTTTGCTGTTATCATTCTTTTTCCTTATCAGCGCCCTTATTTCCACGCTGATCATAGTCATCCAGGAAATTATAGTATTCTCCATCTTTATGATATCCCATAACAGTACGAAGATTAATATCCCGCACACTGTTAAAGATATTCGTCTCGATCACACTGCTTGTATTTCTAAACTGCGCAACCAGCTCTTTCATCTCATCACGCTTGGAACCACGTCCGCCTCCACAGCTTACACAGTTCTCAGTAAAACGGCATGCACACTGAATGAAATGCAGTCCATTGGTATCTCTCCATGCCTTGATTGCAGATTCCTTGATCAGATACATAGGGCGGATCAATTCCATCCCCTCAAAATTCTGACTGTGCAGCTTCGGCATCATAGTCTCCACCTTACCACTGTACAGCATACCCATGAGAATCGTCTCGATCACATCATCAAAATGATGTCCCAACGCAATCTTATTACATCCCAGCTCCTTGGCATGAGAATACAGATAACCACGTCTCATTCTCGCACACAGGTAACAGGGGTTATTCTCAATTTCTGCCACTGTATCAAAAATATCACTTTCAAAAACCGTAAGAGGAATTCCCAGAAGCTCTGCATTATCCTGAATAATCTTCCAGTTATCCGCATTATAGCCCGGATTCATTACCAGAAACACCAGTTCAAAATGAATCTTCCCATGACGCTTCAGCTCCTGAAGCAGCTTCGCCATCAGCATAGAGTCCTTACCACCTGAAATACAGACAGCAATCTTATCTCCCTCCTGAATCAGCTGATACTGATTCAAAGCCTTGGTAAACGGTCTCCAGACCGTCTTTCTGAACGTCTTGATAATACTGTGCTCAATCTCTTTCGTCTTCAGTTCCTTCTGCTCCTTAGCATCATTCTCCATAAAACGGCTCA
>NZ_JBWJVP010000276.1:0-18790 GCF_056339915.1 Blautia sp. ZXY-1-B12
CTATCCATAATTTCTCAAGAAAATCCACTGTACGGATAAATACTTTTTCTTCATTTTTAGTGAGAAGCTCAGATTTTTTTGTAGTCTGAAAATCATTTTCTGCCTTTTTATAAATGGATTCCAGCGTCATTTCCGGAAGGTTATCTCTGTATTCTGTCATGTAACCATAGAGCTTTGTCACATAGGCATCCATAAAATAACAGTCTGCAAATAACTGGCTGAGCTTTCCGTTCAGCAGACCAACAATACTCAGATGCTCATCCAGTGAAGCATTGCGGATCTTACCCAGAGTGATCGGTGTCCATTTACCCTGAAGCAGATCCTCCACTGCATAGTCTGTCTTATACTTATTGCATAATGCCAGATATGCGGCAAAATCTTTTGCGATCATTGGATGCTGGATATACTGATATACCACCTCTCTGTCCACTTCTTTATCCAGTGTTTCATATACCTGTATCAGCCTAGAAAGATCTTCCCAGCCTCTGGCAGTGGCAAAAATCCGTCCGTCTACTGTGTTCTCCATTCTGTAGAAATTCTTTCTGCGAAGTTCCAGATAAGAGATCACAGCAGGGTGGATCCCCTGCTCATAGGCATATTCTTTCCATACTTCAAAGTCTGGCTGCACATCAATCCTCTTGATTCTGTCAAGAGTTACCACATCAAATTCACGGACAGATTTATTGTATTCCGGCGGGTTTCCTGCTGTCACGATCACCCATCCCTCCGGTACTTTCTGATTGCCAAAGGTCTTTCCCTGAAGAAACTGCAGCATCATAGGCGCCAGGGTCTCTGATACACAGTTGATCTCATCAATAAAAAGAATCCCTTCTTTCAGGCCTGTCTTCTCCATCTTTTCATAGACAGAGGCAATAATCTCACTCATAGTATATTCTGTGACAGAAAAAGTCTCCTGACCAAAGGTTTTCTCTTTGATAAACGGCAGTCCTACTGCACTCTGACGGGTGTGATGGGTGATAGTATAAGATACCAGACCTACCTTACATTCCCTGGCGATCTGTTCCATGATCTGCGTCTTTCCAATACCCGGTGCCCCCATAAGGAGAATTGGTCTCTGGCGTATGGCCGGGATCAGATATTCTCCAAATTCATCCTTCGCAAGGTATGCTTCTATTGAGTCCTTTATCTCCTGTTTTGCTCGCTTTATATTCATAATATAAATCCTTTCCTGCTGAACACTTCTTACTTTTACTCAGTTTTTTATTTCATTATCTGTCTGGTTTCTCAAAATCATCCTCATCCAAAATCAGTTTCATGGCCCATACCGGCACATCCACATCTCTGTAATTATCCTGCATAAACACAAATGCAGTCTTATACGGCGGCATTTTCTTCGGGTAAATTCCGAATCCGTCTGTAAAATAGATCATCCCTTTCAGGTTATGAAATTCATGCTGTTCCAGCAGTTTGTCCACCCATTCAAATGCAGGCCTGAAGTCTGTTCCGCCATCTCCATACAGTTCCAGATGTTCCATATAGTCTTTCATTTCTTTCCGGGAGGTGATCCTTTTATCTGTGTGGACTTTCTCATCACACTGAATGATGTGCACATTTATTTTTGTAAAAAAGCTCTCACTCTCACTAAGTACACCGTAGGTTTCCTCCAGAAACTTTCTCACCAGTTCTCCTGAACAGGACATGGAAGTATCGATGACGATCACAAATTCCTCTATCTTCTTAACTTCTTTAGATTCCAGTGGTTCGATCAGCGGCATGTTTCCGTAGAGACGCAGACCATAGGTATAGAAATTGTAATCAAAACTGTCATCATCCACTGCCAGTTCTTCATGAAAAACTGCAAATTTCCGCAGGAATTCTCTGTAATCATACCTGCTTCTGTTCTCTGTTTTTATCTGCTCCAGGAAATCTCCGTCCCGCTCACCTGCTTCCTGGGAAAAGGTTTCCAGATCCGTCTCGATTCCATCATTGATCTCCCCCCATTTGCGGCTGAGCATGGGATTCGGTTTCTGATCCGGTTTCTTACTTTCCCAGTATCTGTGGTCATCTGTGCGAAATTCCTGTTCCAGATTTGTAAGATCCTTTTCGTTCAGATTCCATTCTGACAATATTTTATATACTCTCTGTGCGTTGAGGGTTTTTCCCTCTTTTTCAAGGAGACGGTAAGTTTCCCTTCGCAGAAGACTGCGTGAGAAACGGATACTCCGATAGTTCATCCCATCTATCATATGCTCCACTGCAATGTCACAACTCAGATCACGCATACGTTCCTGGATTGTGATTCCATCGTCTGCCCTCTTCTTACCTTCTGTACCGCTCCATGCAAAATGCCGGAAAATACAGTGGAATACCATATGCAGATACCCTCTGTTCACCAGAATCCTATTCTCTCTATATAAGCCTCCCAGCATCTGCGGCTGGAAATACATCACTCTTCCATCCGTTCCAAATCCATGGACCTGACCATCCATCTGATAAGAAAAACTGCTCAGCGCCACATCCAAAAACCGCATTCCCAGATATAATTCATCCCGCGCAGCCCTAAGAATACTGCTGCCGATTTCCTGCAAACGCTCTGCTCTTTCTGCTATTTCCTGTATTTTATCCTCTGGCTGCATCATTATTTTCCTCTATATCTATCACAGTTCAAACCTCTTTTTTCTTAGTATAGTTCTTGTATTCAAAGATTTTTCTGTAGTTTGTGATTGTTCATTTTTCCCCTGCTCTGTCCTGTCAGCTTCCTGACTATTTTGCAGCTTATCCACATCTATACGTTCACTTCCTGCCGTATTATCCACCAGATTTGCTCTTTCATTCATCAAAAATGCGGATACTTCCGTTTCTTTTCTCTTAGATGCACAATCCAACGCAGAATCAATTCCTCCCAGTGTCCAGAGTTTTTGCGAGGATATCACTTCCAATCTGTGCATATCCTCCTGCTTTACCAGATATTCTGCAATATCTCCCAGATTCTTACGGATATATTCCCTGTAGTTCTCCCTGGCTTTCCCGGTCAGTTCATAAGGAAACTCCAATCTGCCAAATGACATATCAACCAGAACTTCCAGCTTATCCATGGCTACCGCCATTTCAAAAAGCCTGTCATATTCCTGATAATTCAGCTCCTTATCATAAAAACACTGCCTGTAATTACTGCCTGATCCATGATATTCCGTATACAAAATACGCGCCGGAGTGTTCTCAACCGCCTCATCATAATGCTCCGGAAATACAAGTCTGGCTTCTTCATACTCATAAAGAAAGTTCACATCTATCCTCTGCCACATCTCGCCCAGCATTTCCTTAACACCAGACTTCTTTCCCTGCTCCATATGCACAGTCAGCTTCTCCAATGCATGGCAGCCTGTAAATGCACCACAGCCTATCTGCATCAGGCTGTCAGAAAACTCCAGCTTTTTCAGATTCCCGCAGCCATAAAAAATATATCGTCCAATCTCTTTTAAAGTGTAAGGAAAAACAATCTCCTCCACGTCATTTCCTGCCAGAACATGCTCTTCTCTGCCAAACTCAAGACCATCTGACACTTCCCACAGACTGGCATTTTTCAGGTCTTCCTTCTCATCCATATGGCTAGAAAATGCATACGGTGCTGCACTAATTACCAATTTGTCATCTATCATTCCCGGAATCTCAACTCTGCCCTCTATTCCAAAACACCGCAGAATTTCAATCCCGCCAGATTTCTCTCTGTAGTAAATCTTCATTTTCTCGTTTCTCCCCGAAGATATTTTCTCTCAAAGCACATAAAATCATCCCTGAAAAGTATAATACTTCCCAGGGATTTTTTCCAGACAATATAATTAGCGTAAAACCAGCTCCGGTTTAAAATTCAGATAGTCTCCTGACACCAGCTTGTACTCTATTCCATCCACATAGCCTTTAAAGCTGTCATCATATCGCTTCTCTCCATGACAGTGAGAATAGATCACCTTCTCGGCGCCAAATTCCTGTGCCATCAGGGTAAACGGACTCTCCATCTCTCCAATACTTGTAGGCGGATAATGAAGAAACATGATAAACTTCTCATATCCTGCTGCCTTCGCCCCTTCAAAAGAGCAGCGCAGCCGCCCCAGTTCCCGCTCTCGGATCTTCAGGAAATGCTCATAACTGTCTTTTCCTTCATAACAGTAGCCCTTGGTTCCCACCAGTGCATAATCCTCATATGTATAAAAATTATTCTGCAAAAATTCCAGCTTTCCTCTGAACATCTCATTCAGATTTTCTGTTTTCTTTG
This sequence comes from Blautia sp. ZXY-1-B12, assembly GCF_056339915.1. Taxonomy (NCBI): domain Bacteria; kingdom Bacillati; phylum Bacillota; class Clostridia; order Lachnospirales; family Lachnospiraceae; genus Blautia; species Blautia sp. ZXY-1-B12. The sequence continues at coordinate 4,235 of NZ_JBWJVP010000276.1, forward strand.
CATCCCAGAACATATCGTGATTTCCCCGAAGCAGGATTTTCCTGCCCGGAAGAGCCATAATAAAATCCAGATCCGCCTGACACTCTGCAAGATCTCTCCCCCAGGAATGATCTCCGGTAATCACTACTGTATCATTCTCTGTTACTTTTCTCTTCCAGTATTTCTCAATCTTAACTACATGATTCTTCCATCTTTTATCAAATACATCCATAGGTTTATTGACTGTAAACGAAAGATGAAAATCACCGATTGCGTATAGGCTCATTGTACACTCTCCTGTCTGTTCTGATTGTTAATTATCTTTCAATCTCGATGCTCATGGCATGCCAAGCTTCTCCGCCCCAGGTGGAATTTGCCTGGCCCAGATCTGTAAAGCCGAATTTCTCATACATCTTCACTTTTTCATCCAGACAGGTGAGGAACAGTTTCTTTCGTCCTTTTTGAGCTTCCCTCTGGCAGTATCTGGATACCAGTTCACGGCCCAGGCCCTGCATACGATATTCCGGACGGACGTCCAGACCCAGAAGCATGATATTTTTGCCTTCAGGATTACTCAGAGAAATATCTGTGAAGAATTCATCTCTGAAAGCCTCCTCATCTGTAGGAACTCCATTAAGAAATGCAGCCAGCTTTCCGGTTTCCTTATCCTCCGCTACCAGAAATGTCTCTGCTGTTGCTTTTATTCTCTCTGTCAGACTTTTCGGGGAACATGCCTCATTTGGCGGGAAACAGATCTGCTCGATTTCTATTGCCTGCTGTGTCTCCTCCGGTCTGATACATCTAAATTCAAATCTATCCATATTGTTTGTACTCATTTTATTATCCTTCTCCTGCTATCTTGTTATTTCCTGTATATTCGAGATCTGTAAGTTTCCCATATAGTTGTTTTATCTACATCGGGCAGCTTCTCTTTGATTTCTCATCCAAATCTTCCCGTACGTAGTGTGCATTAAACTCCATGTTAATGTCGCGGATTTCCTTTGTACCATCAATATATTCCTGATACATCTCTGTCAGTCCCGCCATACAGCCATCACAGCTTGCAGAAATATTCCCAAAAGATTCCTCCACAATCTGTTTTCTTTCTTCTCTGGTTGTGTCCTTTATCAAAATACTCTTAATCTCCATAACCTTCACCCCGACTTTCTTTGGTATTCTTTTGATATTTCTTTCCTTATATCTTTTATTTGATTGTAACATCTGAAAGCATTTTTGTGAAGCTAAGAAACAGGCATAAAAAACGGTCTGATTACATTCTCTCAAAATATGTCGGTTTAAAGTGTTAAAGTACTGGAATTTTAGATAACACCATGTTATACTTGTAAAGGAAAATGTGCAGGCAGTCCGGTCAGGTATAAAATATTCCTGAGTTCCGGCATTATCAAAGACCTGCATGTACTTATATGGAGGAAACAGATCATGTCTATGAAAATCAATCACGAGCTCCCTTTACCGGAGGTTCTGAAATCTCAGTACCCTCTCAGCCAGGAACTCAAAGAAGTAAAAAAACAGCGCGATGAAGAAATACGCCGTATCTTCACCGGTGAATCAGATAAATTTATCGTCCTTGTAGGACCTTGTTCCGCTGATAACGAAGATACAGTCTGCGAATATGTACGCAAACTGAAAACAGTGGCAGATAAAGTCTCTGACAAACTGATGATCATCCCGCGAGTTTATACAAATAAGCCCCGTACCACAGGTGACGGTTACAAAGGAATGCTTCATCAGCCAGACCCTGATAAGGCTCCTGACCTTCTTGCCGGAATTATTGCTATCCGCAAGATGCACATGAGAGTTATGCAGGAGACAGGACTCTCTTCTGCAGATGAGATGCTTTATCCTGAAAACCGCAGCTATCTGGATGATATTCTCTCCTATGAAGCTGTAGGTGCACGTTCTGTGGAGAACCAGCAGCATCGTCTCACTGCCAGTGGCATGGATATTCCTGTCGGTATGAAGAATCCTACCAGCGGTGATCTCTCTGTTATGCTGAATTCTGTCACTGCTGCACAGCATCCTCACCACTTCATCTACAGAGGAAATGATGTGGAAACTTCAGGAAATGATCTGGCACACACAATTCTCAGAGGTGGTGTAAACCAGTACGGACAGACTATTCCTAATTACCACTATGAAGATCTGATACATCTGTCTGCTTTGTATGCCAAAAAGGACCTTAAGAACCCTGCCATCATCATAGATGCCAACCACTCAAACTCCAACAAGCAATACAAGGAACAGATCCGTATTGTTTCAGAAGTACTTCACAGCCGTAACTATAATCCGGAACTTAAAAAGCTGGTAAAAGGTGTTATGATTGAAAGCTACCTTCTGGAGGGCCGTCAGGATATCAGTGATCATATGACTCCTGGCTGTTCCATCACAGATCCTTGCCTCGGATGGGAAGATACAGAACGGCTTATCTATGATATTGCTGAGAAATGCTGATTTTTATGGATAATACAAATAATTCCTGCTGTTGTGGAGAGACAGAACATTTTTCAGGCTGCCTGATCTGTGGAGCACCGGTCACATACAGCGTCGAAAGTTCTGTGAAAACCTGCAGCATCTGCCACAAAGAGCAGCTGACAAATACTGTCTGTGAAAATGGCCATTTTGTCTGTGATGCCTGTCACAGCTATGGTACTTATATACCGGTGAGCACAGCCCTCAGAAGCAGCACAGAGAAGGATCCCCTGCTGCTTCTGGAAGAGATCATGGACCTTCCTTCTGTCCACATGCATGGACCTGAACATCATGCCATTGTTCCCAGTGTTCTTCTGACTGCACTTCGCAATAATGGAGAGCGTATGAATTACGATACCGCATTATCTGAAATCTGTAAAAGAGCGAAGCAGGTTCCCGGTGGTACCTGCGGTTACTGGGGAGTGTGTGGTGCAGCAGCAGGTGCCGGAATCTTTATGTCCGTTATGACCGGATCCGGTCCCCTCCATAAGGATGCATGGCCCTTTCCTCAGAAGCTTGTCTCTGTTATTTTATCCAAACTGGCTGATGTTGGTGGTCCGCGCTGCTGTAAACGCACCAGCAGAATTGCTATTGAAGAAGCGATCAGGTTTTACAGGCAGTTCAGCTCTGTAAAGATTCCGCTGTCTTCTGTACTATGTAAATATTTTGAAGATAATAAAGAATGTATCAGAGAGGACTGTCCGTATTATCCTGTGAACAAATAACTATTCATAAAATAAAAAACAGAACGAAATCCGACTGATAGTCAATGGGTTTCGTTCTGTTTTCTAATAGTTTCTCTATAAAATAATACGTTTCGCAGGATACAATGCCCTATCGCTCCATTCTGCTTTTCTGCAGTCCAAAGAAATAATATTCTTCTCTGCGCAGACATTTCTGATCAGTTCTTCTCCGTTATCTGATATAAAAAGTGCTGTGATTTCTTTTTTCCCTCCAACACTCCTTACACAGTAATCTACCAGTTCCGGAAACTGAAACAGTAATTCATCCATTTCTCTCATACTTTTGGACTGGTCGATGCGCCTTACAAAATCCAGACGCCTTACCTCACTTCCGCAGATACATTTTCCGGGGATGATACGTGTATGATCGCCGGTCCTGTATCTGATCATAGGCTGTGCCTCCATCCCAATGGTTGTGATCACCAGTTCTCCCCATTGACCGTCAGGCAGAACATTTCCCTCTTTATCTATGATCTCTGTGATACAATGATTCTCCCTCATGTGCATGCCCTCATGAGCCTGACAGCAAATCGCACCCCCAAGCCCCATCTCTCTGGAACCATAATGAGGCCAGAGTGGTGTTCCCAAAATTTTTTCTATTGCTTTCATTACTGTTTCCGGACAGGCATCCCCTGATATCAGTGCTCTCTTTATACTGCCTTTTCCACACATTCTGAGCATGGAAAGCAGTGCTGTCGGCATACCTACATAAGTATCCGGCCGCTCCTCTTCCAGAATTGTTTTTAACTCACCATAGGTTTTATTGTTCCCGGTTAAAAGGGGGTGTGCTCCTATACGTCTGATTGCTTCTGCGATCAGCTCTCCCAGTCCAGAAGGACCTGAAAACGGCATGGCAACCATAGTCCTGCTTCCCGGATAAATAAACTCACCAAGTCCGGCCATAAAAAGTTCTATGGTATGTTCACAATCTCCTTCTGTATAAAATACACGTTTACCTGCACCTGTTGTTCCGCTTGTCTGTTCTGAAATGATCCTCTGTATTTCTCCCTGAGAGCACAGTAACATCCTGCCCCCTTTCTGAGCAAGGTCGGATTCCGTTGTAAAGGGAAGGGTTTTCAGATCATCAATGCTTTCCAGCCTTTCCGGCAGATCTCTATAAAATCCCTGCCTTTCTTTTTCTCTTTTCAGAACAGCATTCAGTTTATCCAACTGTATTTTGTTTATTGTTTCCCTTGTAATATCTGTAATTTTTTCCTGCCTACAGATCATTGCATCTATATTGGATCGTTTCACTTTCTGTATAAATATATTCCTTTCAGATTAGTCAGATTATATGCACAGAACGGTACCATTCCGTGATCAGGATCCACTTCACAGATATAACAGCGTTTCAGACGGTCAAGATCCAGATTCCAGGCATCCTGAAAGATCATACCTGATACTGCAAAGGTTTCATTATGTATCCGGATCAGAAACTCATCTAGCGCATCTGTCTGTGTCATTTCTCCCTCATCATAGGTTTTTGTACTGTAGCTCCACTGATTTTCCACATACTGCCTGGAATCATCACTGGTAGTACAGCAGCATCCTTTTCCTGATTTTTTTTCAAGAAGCTTCAGTTCCCGCTCTCCTTTTCTCAGATAACTTGCATGAAAGGAGCAGTAGGGATTCTCTGCGCCGCCGCCTGCAAAATCCTCAATTTTCATCAGTCCCTCTGTCTGTTCTTCAATAAGTCTCAGCATCTTTGGTATGGTGATGGGATTTTGGGGGCGCTTCTGGGAACATCTGCCAAAATAACTGATAGGCTGAAAATGTACGCCACGAACAAAGGGCATATGATCCAGACCAAATTTCAGAATATTCCCTACCTGCATATCATTTACTCCCGGCGCAATGACCGGCACAAGAGCAATACCAAGCTCTGCTTCTGAGCAGTTTAAGACCGCCTTTTTCTTCAGTTCCATCATAGCCTGTCCACGTAAAGTCTCATAAACCTGATCTGTCACACCGTCAAACTGAAGAAATACTGTATTCAGTCCTGCTTTTTTCAGCTTTCCGGCATACCCCTCCTCCCTGGCAAGCCGGATCCCATTGGTATTTAACTGAAAAAATGTAAATCCTTTTTCTCTTCCCATATGTATGATTTCAAGCAGATCGTCCCTCATGGTTGGTTCTCCTCCTGAAAGCTGTATATTAAAGGGACCTCCGTGAGCCATCAGAAAATCATACTGTTTTTCTATTTCACAGATGGGAATATCTCCCTTTTCCCTGTCTTCTCCTGCTGAAGCAAAGCAGACAGGACAATGCATATTACAGCGTTTTGTAACTTCCAGGATCATACAGCAGCCTTTTCTTTCATGTTCCTCACAGAGTCCGCAATTATCCGGACAGGATTTTTCTTTAACCTTCGGATTTACAGGCGTTTCTGCTGAGAGATTTTCTCTTCCCCAGGAAAGATAATCTGCTGCATTTCCTTCCCAGATCAGGGTCTGAAATTTTCCATGAGCATTGCATTCCTTTACCAGATAGATCCCGTCTTCACCGATACCTTTTATGGCAGGAACTACCTTCATACATTCCGGACAGACACTCTTTGTTTTGCCGATGGTGATCAAAGCTCCAGTACCTCCCGCTCTGTCAGAATTTCCATAACTTTTGTATAAGTATCTGCAATAAGTCCAGGACATTTCTCCATGATCACACCCCAGTCCAGATGAGTGATATCCTTACAGTAAAAAGCTCCGAATTCTTCCTCTGTCTTCTGGCGGAACCACTGATATAATTCCTGTACAGCCGGTTTCATCTGTGCATCTTCCTTCTCCGCAGGAGCCAGATTTCCGAGAAAATATCCGATGGCACAGGCACTTCCTGTCAGACATCCGCAGGTATCTCCACAGTAACCGATTCCTCCGCCAAGGCCTCCCATTGCCTTTACAAGCTGTGGATTTTCCTCTCCTATGGTTTCCAGAGTCATGATCATAATGATCTGTGAACAATGATATCCCATGCTGCCTAATTCCATTATTCTTTCGTAAAGATCCATACATTACTCCTTTCTGCCAACCACCATGGTATAGCCTATTTTTCTGCCTTTGTATTCTTTCTGCAGAAGCTTATGATCCTCGCAGCAGAATGAATCATTCCAGATTGCTTCCAGATAATATTCTCTCCAGAGAGCAGTCTGATCCTCCTGACAGAGAATCGTAAACCCTGTTTCTTTCACAATTTCCAGAAGATTGCCCGGATCCAGATCTGACAGCAAAAGAAATCCTCCCTTTTTCAGTACACGCCAGCATTCAGAGACTGCCTTTTTCTGATCTCTGCTGACAAAAAATGCACACTGGCTGATACAGAGATCCATACTGTCTGCTGCATACTGAAGGTCCAGAAAATCTCCCTGCTGCACCTCACTGCTTCGCGGAACAAGATCCACACCCTGCACATTCAGACCAAATGCTTTCATGATCCGCACGGTCTCTCCCTCTCCTGCTCCCAGATCCAGAGCTTTCATTCCTTTTTTCAGTTCTATGCTTTTCAGAAGATGAATTGTCTGCTCTTCCCTGCCGGGATGTCTGTTCATCTATTTATCCTCCAGTGCACGTTCCACTGCCAAAACCTTTCCAAGAGCCAGTTCTTCCGGAACATAGACAAAGCCACATTTGGGACAGACCGGCATCTCAACAGGAAAACCGTTCTCCAGATACATAAATTTTGCTTTTCCCTTTACAAGAGGAACCTTGCATTTCATGCAGGTCAGCTTTCCCTCAGGATCAATGGTATAATATGTTCTCTCTACTGCCATTACTGTCCCACCCTTTTCATAATATTCATTCTATGACTGTATGCTCTGCGTACCAGATACCCTTCTTCTGTTTCCACAAATCTCACCCAGAATGTAACATTTCCAAGTCTGCTCCTTGTCACCAGTTCTTTTGTCTCTTCATCAAAGATCGCTTCCTGATTTTCTCTGTAATCTGATAATACACGCTCCACATCGCTTTTCAGGATCATACGTTCATCCATCATACTGATGGCATCTTCTGTATATGCAACGGTATAATCTTTTTTCTCCATCATCAGTTCCTCATTCCATATATTTTTTAAAAGCTTCTCTTTTAGCTCAAGCCGGTTGTAGCGTTTCTCACTGATATCCGGCATATTGGCGGCATTTATACCATACAGAAGTTCCAGGATATGTCTGGATTCCCTGCCTTCCCTGACAAATCGGTCCCTGCATGCCATGCAGTACGTTATATATGGGCAATCGGATCGTTCCAGACACTTTTCTGTCATTTTATCTGCCATCTCTTTATTAGCGTAGGCAGTCAGTCCGCCGTATCCGCAGCAGGGAGACCGATCTCTGGAATATTCTGTATTTACAACAGTGCACCCCATATCTGCAAGAAGCTCTCTTATTGTATCCTGTGTCTGTGTATCTCCCCTGGCACCGCAGGCATCATGTATTGCAACAGGTATCTCCAGTCCTTTTGCCTGTCCGGGAAGTCCGATTTCCTTTAAGATCTCCCAGATTCCTGTGACTTTGGCGCCAAGACTCTCTTTTAACTGTTTCATACAGCTTGGACAGCCTGCTATAATCATAGGATCTCCCAGTTTTGCAAGCTCCTGCTTCAACTGTTCATTTACCTTTTCTGTCATTTCATAGCGTCCTGCCCATTCACTGATAGCACCACAGCATCCCAGCATCAGAGCAACACCGCCCTCTGTCCTCCTGCACAGATCCTCATATGCCTCTGTGACAACATCCGGCGCTATAGCTCCTGCCTGACATCCTGGGAAAAATACATATCTGCAGGTTTCATATCCCGGCTGAGGTCTGCATAAGAAAGCCTCCGAATTGGAGAACAGCATATCCATCAGTGCAAATTCATGAGGTGCCAGAGGCATTTTGTCTGTAGATACCATGTTTTCTCTTGCAGATTTGCAGACCTGGCTCATATCAAACCCATTTGGACAGGTTACAGTACACTGTCCGCAGAGTGAACAGGAATTCATCGGTTTATTCATCTGGTGATCTCCCATAATGATCTGGGTATTATTATAAATCTCACGTGCAAGAAGACCCGGATGCTTTTTATATTCCCTTAAATAGACACAGCTTTTCATACACTCATCACAGTGACACTGAATGCATCGCTTTGCTTCCTCAATAGCTTCTTCTTTTGAATATCCATCTGTGCTGCAGGGAATCTTTTTGGAGCCTTTCATCCCGTCCATATTTGTATAGAGCCTGGTGGTAACTGCTCCTTCACTGCCTCTGTTGCTGTGGGGCGAAAGATTCTGTACAAGGAGGTCTACAGTCAGGGCAGCTCTCTTTGCAGCAAAAGCTGCATCCATCACAGACCGGACCGGACCGCTGACAATTCCCGCCTGTTCTCTCAGCATGATCTCTGCGTCTGCTGTTTCCTCTGGAGCCAGCTTTTTGGCCACCTCCTCTGAAGCACAGACCACATCTGCCTCCTTCATTTTCGCTCTGATAAACGGAAGGTCAAGACTGCATCCGAATTCAAAGGAAAGGTCCATGGAACTGAGACGTTTTACCTCATTTTTGCGATCTGATTCCAAAAGCTCCGGAGCTGCTGCTGCAATATAGGCTTCATAATCTTTCTCCTGACAGTAAATGGTTGCAGGATACATCTTCTTTTCCAGTTCCCCTGCAAGAAACAGCGGGAACAATCCTGAGCCAAAGATCACAGCCTTTTTTTTCTTTCTGATACGAAATACACTGCTCCGTTTTCCAGGTTCCCCATATCGTACAATGGCACGCTCTACTTCACGTATGGATATGCCATCACCTAGCTCACAGAGTCTGCATTTTTCCTCACATGGTGCAGTACATCCGTTACAGAGGATCATGGGAAATGGTGTGATCTTTTCATAGATAGCCAGAGCTTTCTTAAAGTTTCCTTTTGCAGCATAAAACAGCATTTCTTTTGTATCTGCTTTGAAAGGACAGGCTGCAACACAGTACGCCGGCTGTTCATGAACACAGAGGCTGATCATATGATCCATCTCTTCCTTTGACATTCGATTTACGTGATAAACATGAGTGGAACCTCTTTCCTGTATATATGTCATAACCCGATACTCCTTTCATTTCCAAAGGGGAGACAGTCTCCCGTCTCCCCTTATTATATCACATGATAAAATTATACTGACAGTTATTTCTCAAGTTCCTTTAATGCTGCAAGAACCTTTTCAGGACGGGCAGGAACACGTGTGATACGTGCGCCTGTAGCATTGTAGATCGCATTCAGGATTGCAGGATGAGGAGCATCCAGCGGAGCCTCACCACAGCCGGCAGCACCGTAAGGACCGCTTGGGCGATATGTTTCATTGAAATGAAGTTCAATATCATCCGGCGCATCATTTGGATACGGAATGCCACAGTTCTTCAGAGAAGTATCATGGTTCAGATCCTCGAAATCTTCTGTAAGAGCAAGACCAATACCCTGTACAAGGCCGCCGTAGAAGTTGCCTTCTACAAGAAGTCTGTTCATGATGGTACCTACGTCAGCCACACAGGTGAATTTTTCAACTTTAACTTTACCTGTTTCTGTATTAACAGCAACTTCCGGAAGGAAGATCGTATACATGTAGGTTGCAAACGGATCACCCTGTGCTGTATCCTGATCGATCGGATGATCTGCACAGAAGGTTGTCACCCAGTTACCTTCATATTTTGTTGCAAGACCCTCAGCCACCATCTCATCATAAGTACGGAAGGTTCCGTCTTCTTTCTTCATGGCTGCCACAAGGTTTTCTGCTGCCAGACGACATGCATTACCTGACATAACCTGTGAACGTGATCCACCTGCAGGACCTGCATTAGGACATGTCTTGGTATCATTCATAACAAGTTTGATCTGTTCCGGTCTGATTCCTGCCTGACGAAGTGTTTCATGTGATGATACAAGAACCCCCATATCAGCGCCCTGTCCGTGATCTTCCCATGCAGCATACATTGTAACTGTTCCATCCGGATTCAGCTCTGCAAATGCGTTTGATGTATCAACACCATCAAGACCACAGCCATATACACCGAGAGATACACCGATACCATATTTGATCTTGCCATCAGAAGCTGCATTCTTTTCAGCCACACGTTTCTTAGCTGCTTCATACAGTGGACGAGCTGTCTTGAACAGTTCTTCTTCACAGTATACTTCAGGCGGATAACCTGTAGGGATCGTACTGCCTTCTGATTCTTTGTAACAGTTCATTTCACGGATATCGAAGGGGTCGATTCCCATCTTTGCAGCCAGAACATCTATCGCAATCTCAGATCCCATATAAGACTGAGGAGATCCGTAAGCACGGAATGCTGAACCCCATGCATGGTTTGTAAACACTGTTGTAGATTTGTTACGGATAGAATTGATTCCATAGCCTGCACCTGTAAACTGGGAAAGTCTCATTGTAAGCAGATCACCGAATTCTGAGTATGGACCATGATCCACATAGTTATTGCCCCAGAGTGCAAGAAGCTTACCATTTTCATCTGCTGCAAGCTTGATATTCATAAATGCAGGGGATCTCTTTCCTGTATAAGTAATATTCTGGAACTGATTAAATACCAGAGACACAGGACGTTCAAGGATCTTAACAGCAGCGCCGATCAGAGCCTCATTTGTAGGAGAGAACTTGTAACCAAAGGTTCCTCCTGCATGGTTTTGAACAATTCGTAAGTTCTCCATTGGCACACCGATACCATCAGCGATCATAGGCATATGCAGATGGATACCAATGGATTTGGAATGAACAGTTATCATACCGTCTTCGTCAATGTAACCATAACCGCAGTCCGGCTCAAGATGAAGATGAGGCTGACGTGAACAGTAAGATTCGATCTCAACCTGCTGTGAATCCGGAATGCTGTCCCAGTCAAAATCAGGACCCTTGATACAGTTTGTCTCAAAGAATGCGTTCGGAATACCGGGATGAATCTCTGCCGCATCCGGTGCGATGGCATCCATTGCATTCATATATGCAGGAAGCTCTTCGATCTCAACTTTAACTGCTTCTGCTGCTGCCCTTGCATGCTCTTCTGTATCAGCAGCTACGATGGCAATCGCATCACCAAACTGGAAGATTTTTTCATCGCAAAGTACAGGACGTTCGAAACCGTCTGTCTTGTTGTGTTTTGGAAGCATTACAAGACCATTGATCTTATTGGTTCCGCCTGCTGCCTTAATATCTTTTGCTGTGATAACACGAACAACACCAGGCATACTCTCTGCTTCTGCTGTGTCAATATTGAGAATATTTGCATGAGAAACCTTTGCCTGTGTAAGAGCAAGGCGAAGTGTTCCTGATGGCATCTTTAATGCATCATCTGCACCAAAATCCCAGGTACCTGTTACCTTCTGTGCTGCTGACGGACGGATATAATTTGTTCCAACAATAGAATCACCTGTCTGTTTGAACACAAGGTCTTCCTTTGTCATCTCGCCGCGCATAACTGCTGCTGCAGCCATAGTAGCATCGATCAGCGGCTTATAGCCTGTACAACGGCAGAGATTACGCTGTTTGTTAAACCAGTCTCTTACCTCCTCACGGGTAGGACTTGGATTATTGTCCAGAAGCACTTTTGCTGAAATAATAAATCCCGGTGAACAGAAACCGCACTGTGCGCATCCATATGCCATCCATGCAACCTGGATTGGATGCATATCAGAAAGTGTTCCCACACCTTCAATGGTTGTGATCTCTGCATGATCGGGAACACGGCTCATCTTGTAGATACAGGATCTTGTGACTTTTCCGTTCATAATAACATTACAGGCTCCACAGTGACCTTCACCGCAGCCAATCTTACATCCTGTAAGAAGAAGGTGATCACGGAGCACCTGCGCCAGTGTCTCATCCTTATCAAGAATAAGTATTCTCTCAACACCATTAATCTTCAATGTCTTTTTAATCATGTCCCATTCCTCCTTTTAAAAAAATTCATTTCAATCTTACTGATCTTCAGGCTTATGTGTTCCGCACGAATCATGGTCAGCTCCCCTGCCTGTCAGATCTTTCAGTCTCTCTATTCCTCTGGCGGAATAGAAAACAATGGAAGAGCTGCTCCCGTCCAGATTCTCACCGCTGAGCTTTAAAACATTTGCATTCTCATAATAATCGATGGGAAGCGTCCGGCTATATACAACCCCTGTACGCTCATCTTTTACCTGTACAGTAACTTCTTTTGCGGTAATCTCAAAAATCTTATCCATAAAAAAGTTCTCCTGTCCACGTTATTTTATATATCCATACTACCATAATTTTGCACAATTATACAAATTACAAATAATTAATAGTTGGCTATTTTATATATTGCAGACAATTTTATTTTGTTTTATTTAAAATTTTAACTATTTTTATTCTTTTATATGTTATAATAATATCAAATTTGTATAATATCATTGAAAGAAGGAGGTATCTAAATGCAGACAGGCGCCCTCATCGTGGCTGCGGGGAAATCATCACGAATGGTAGACTTTAAACCCATGCTTCAGCTTGGCTCCATTTCCATCGCACAGCGCGTGATCAATAATTTCCGGCAGGCCGGAATCTCCAAAGTAGTAGTGGTAACCGGATATCATGCAGATGTTCTGGAATGCCACCTGGCTTCCAATAATGTAGTCTTTCTTCGAAATGAGAACTATGCAAACACTCATATGTTTGATTCTGTCCGAATCGGACTTGAGTATCTGAAAGACAAAGTGGATACGGTGCTCTTTACACCTGTTGATGTTCCGCTGTTCACAGCCCAGACAGTCACTCAAATGCTCTCTCTGGGGCGTCCCCTTGTAACTCCGGTCTGTAATGGCAATCCCGGTCATCCCATTCTGATCCGTTCCACACTGATTGATTCCATCCTAAGTGATGACGGAAAATCAGGACTTAAAGGTGCTGTGGATAACTGCGGGGAACCCATGTATTATCTTAATGTAAAGGATCCTGGTATTATTCATGATGCTGATACACCAGAGGATTATGCTGAACTTCTCCGCATACACAACCAGAGTCTGATCCGTTCTGAAATCCATATTCAGCTAGCCCGGGAAAAAGTTTTTTTTGATGAAAAACTCTATTCGCTGCTTACACTGATCCATGAAACAGGATCTGTCCGCGATGCCTGTGAGCGCATGCACATTTCCTATTCTACCAGCTGGAACCTGATCCATACCCTGGAATCACAGCTTCATGAACCTCTGATCATCAGAAGCCAGGGCGGTACAAGGGGAAGCCATAGCGAACTGACACCATACGGCGAAGAATTTCTGAAACGATATGCCCGTTTTTCAGAAGAAACACGTTCCTGTTCAAAAAAAATATTTGAAGAATGTTTCGGAGGGTTTTTAAATGCGTAACCTTTATCTGGTCCGGCATGGAAAACCACAGTATCCGGATGAACATTCTTACTGTGTAGGACAGACAGATTTCTCTCTATCCATGCTTGGACATCTGCAGGCAGTCCTTCTTAATGAAGAATTGTCCGATAAAATATCAGGGGTATACTGCAGTCCTTTGTTAAGAACTGTTGAGACAGCAGGCCATATGGCACCTGAGCTTCCACATATCATTGTTTCTGATCTGTCAGAACGAAATCTGGGAGAATGGGATGGCCTTTCTTTTGATGAAATACGCCAGAGATGGCCGGACATTTATAAAGCGCGTGGGAATAACCCTGATCATCCGATCCCGGGAGCAGAAACTCCTGCTGCATCTGGTTTTCGCTTTTCGCAGGCAGTTCATAAGATTCTTTGCGCTTCTGAAGGTGATATTGCAGTGGTAACTCATACAGATGTAATCTCTTCTTATTTACATGCATTACATTCTGATATGTACAGCAGGCAGCAGTTTCGTCTGCCCTGCGGCTCTTACTATCATCTGGAAGTGAATGAAAAAAATAATATTTCTTTCTCTGATCCCAGTTATATACTGCCTCATCCTGAATTAAATGACGGACTATGTCTCAGGCTTCGCAATGCTGTTTCTCTGCCCCGTCATGTACAAGCTCACAGTGATGCTGTTACTGAACTTGCCTGTTGTTTATGCAATATGCTGGAATCCAATGGTTATATCTTTGACCAGAAGCTTGTTCGCTCCGGTGCACTTCTGCATGATATTGCCAGACTTCAGAGGCATCACGCGAAAACAGGCGGTGAACTTTTCTTACAGTTAGGTTATCCTGAGATCAGCCAGATCATTTCACAGCACCATGGTCTGTTGGAAGCCACGCTGGATGAAGCAGCTATTGTATTTCTGGCTGATAAACTGATTCAGGAAACACAGCGTGTAACCATAGAAAAAAGATTTGCCGACAGCATGAGTAAATGCAAAAGTCCGGAAGCTCGCAAAGCTCATGAGCAGC
>NZ_JBWJVP010000277.1:0-10915 GCF_056339915.1 Blautia sp. ZXY-1-B12
TTTGGAGCCAATTCAGTTCCTCCAGAGGAACATGTACTGTGGTCAGCATGGGAGAAAGATACTGAGCCGTCTCTATATCATCTACGCTGATAACAGAAATATCTTCCGGTATTCGAAAATTTTTTTCTTTTAATGCGTGAATGACTCCGATAGCAGTGGTATCGTTGGCACAGAAAATTGCAGAGATATCTGCCTTATTGTGCATCAGGATATTAGCACCTTTGTAACCGCCATCTGCAGAAAGATGTACATTACTGGTATTTTTCTGCAAAAACGGAAGACCAAGTTTAGCAAGTGCATCTTTATAACCGTTGAAACGTACTTCATTATTCTGTTCACCTACATAACCGATTTTCGTATGTCCGAGTTCCACAAGATAGGAAAGGGCACTATAGGAAATATCACTTCCGTCACAAACTACCTGGTCATATTGGGTTCCCATTGGATTCAGACCTGTATAAATCACATTTTTATAATTTTGAGTAAAGAAGCGCAACAGCTGTTTCTCATAGCGTCCCAGAATTACGATTCCGTCTACAGGAAATTGGGCAAGTTGTCGTGCCATATCGGGATTTGCAATATCCATGGCTGTAAATGACTGACGGATAAAATAGTTGCTTTTGAAGGCCTCCTGTTCAATTGCTTTTGCAATCTGTGAGAAGAATGGATCGGAAACAGCGGAATTACTTCTTGCATAAATACAGGCAATGGATTTGGGCGTTGTATTCTGAATCTGAGCTTTTTGCCCTAATTTGAGGCTTCGGGCTGTTGCATTGGGAGTATAACCGCTTTTGCGTACAATTTCCCATATACGTTCCTGAACTTCCGGGCTTGCTGCTTTTGTATTTTTCTGGTTTATTACTCTGGAAACCGTAGAAACAGAGACATTTGCCTGCCTGGCAATTTCTTTTAATGTCATAATAACTCCCCGCAATCTTTTATACGACTATTTTCAAAAACTATGTGCAAAACAGAAAATCAGAGTCCTCTGTTAAAAAAAAAGTCGTTCAGAACCCCTCCAGGGGGTTCTGAACGACTTTAATTATACAGTAAATTTATAAAAAAAACAATAAAAAGAAGGAAAACGTTTGCGTACTTTGAATGCAAAATCAACTCAAAGTCATTGATAAAAAAGTAAAAACTTATATAATTTTTGATAGAGTACATAAAACTAAAGTGGAGGTGCTTAAATTTATGGGGAAAACATTGTATTTAGAGTGCTATTCCGGAATCAGTGGTGATATGACCGTCGGTGCACTTCTTGATCTGGGGGCGGATAAGGCAGTTTTGGATAGGGTACTGCAAAGTCTTCCTGTATCAGGGTTTCAGATAAAAACCGGCAAAGTGGTAAAATCCGGAATTGCAGCCTGTGATTTTGACGTTATGTTAGATAAAGATCATGAAAACCATGATCATGATATGAAGTATCTGCATGGTCATAATGAGAATACTGCGGGAGAGTCTGAGATTCATATACATGAACATGGTATTGCAGACCATGCATGTGCACATGAGACAGAATCTGTACATTGTCATCATCACCATGAACATAGAGGGGTGAAAGAAATTGCACATATTATAGAACATAGTGCAATGACTGACAATGCAAAAAAGATTGCTTTGAGAATATTTGAGATTCTTGCAGAAGCAGAGAGCAAGGCACATGATGTGCCTGTGGAGCAGGTACATTTTCATGAAGTCGGTGCAGTTGATTCCATTGTAGATATTGTGTCTGTGGCAGTTTGTCTGGATAATCTGGATATTACGGATGTAGTTGTACCTGTACTTTATGAAGGTTGCGGAACCGTCCGCTGTCAGCATGGAATTTTACCAATTCCTGTTCCTGCAGTTGCGAATGTGATAAGCGCAAATCATTTGTGCATAAAGGTGACAGCTGTTGAGGGGGAACTTGTAACACCTACAGGTGCTGCTATTGTGGCAGCAATAAGAACGAAAGATAAGCTTCCGGAGGAATTTGAAATAAAGAAAATAGGGATTGGAGCCGGAAAACGTCAGTATGAATGTCCCGGAATCCTCAGAGCAATGATTATTTCTTAGAAAACGTTTGCGCAGATTCCAGGCAAATTTGCATTGAATTCGTTGATTAAAAAAATTTTATCTACTATAATAAATACAACAATAAAGGTAACGAGCTGGATAATAAATGAAAGGAAGTAAAGCAATATGGGACATAGTTATTATAGCTATACAAAGGAAGAGTTAGTGGGTAATGGACCGAAGCTTCCGGTAATTGTTATGGAAGACAATGCAGAAGTATTTCATTCTATGGCAGTTGAAATGGTGGATGAAATCAAAAAACATAACGAAAAGGGAGAAAAAACAGTATTTATCTGTCCTGTAGGTCCTGTAGGACAGTATCCATATTTTGTGGATATGGTTAATGAGCAGAATATCAGCCTGAAAAATGTATGGTTTATTAACATGGATGAATATCTGGATGATGAGAAACAATGGATTTCAAAAGATCATCCGTTAAGCTTCAGAGGCTTCATGCAGCGTACAGTTTATGATAAAGTTCGCCCGGAACTTGTAATGCCGGAAGATCAGAGAGTATTTCCGGATCCGAATCATCCGGAATATATTTCTGAACTGATTGAAAAACTGGGGGGCGTTGATATCTGTTTCGGTGGAATTGGAATTAATGGTCATGTAGCATTTAATGAAGCAGATCCATCCCTTACAAATGAAGAATTTCTTGCTCAGAAAACACGTGTTCTTGAAATTACCAAAGAGACAAGAACAGCAAACGCAATCGGTGATTTCAACGGAGCACTGGAAGATATGCCTCATTATTGTGTTACCATCGGAATCAATGAGATCTCTCATGCAGGAAAGATCCGCCTTGGCTGTTTCAGAAACTGGCATCGTGCAGTAGTACGAAGAGCTGCATATGGGGAAGCAACTTCTGATTTCCCGGTATCTCTTCTTACTTCACATCCGGATATTAACCTGAAGATAACAGAATTTGTTGCAGCACTTGACTGAGATAGTCGATAACAGACAATAGAAAGAAGGAAGAACATGAGCATTCGGATCATAAATGGAAAAGTATATAAGAATGGAACTTTTTCAGAGGAAGATCTTGTTCTGAAAGAGGGAAAGATCAGTTCTGCTGAAGATGAAAACGCAGATGAAGTCTATGATGCAAAAGGGAAATATGTAGTACCCGGTTTTATAGATGTACATACTCATGGCGGTGCAGGGGTAGATGTAAATGCGGCTGATCAGCAGGGATTTGAAAAAATCGGACATTTTTTTGCAACTCAGGGAACTACGTCATGGCTTTCATCCATATTGACAGATACGAAAGAACAGACGTTGAAAACAATAAATGAAGCTGTGAAGCATCAGGAGGCACAAAAGAACGGACATGAAAACTGTGCAGATCTTCTGGGGATTCATCTTGAGGGACCATTCCTTGCGCCGGAATATAAAGGAGCAATGCCAGAGCATTTGCTGATTTCTCCGGATCTGGAGCTTCTGAAAGAATATCAGAAGGCAGCAGACGGTAATATTCGCTATATTACTGTTTCGCCGGAAGTAAAAGGAGTGCCGGAAGCAATTAAGGGAATGACGGATCTTGGTATGAAGGTTGCTATCGGTCATTCAGGCGCAGATTATGAGACTTCATGGAAATGTATTAATGAGGGGGCTGTAGCAGCGACACATACATTTAATGCGATGAAACTTCTTCATCAGCATTTTCCAGCTATCATGGGGGCTGTTCTGGAATCTGACATCTATTGTGAAGCTATCTGTGACGGACGGCATCTGCATCCGGGAACCGTTCGTTTTCTTCTGAAAATGAAAGGTCTGGACAAAGTAATCGCCATAACTGATTCTATCATGGCTGCCGGACTTCCGGATGGAGAATATATGCTGGGCGTTAATCCGGTTATCGTAAAAGACGGAGACGCAAAACTGAAATACGGAGATTCCAGAGCGGGAAGTACGCTTACAACAGGATGTGCACTTAAGAATCTGATCAAATTTACAGGAAGATCTCTTGAAGAGATACTGCCGCTTCTTACATGCAATCCGGCGAAGATGCTGGATGTATATGACAGGATTGGAAGTCTTGATACTGGAAAAGATGCGGATGTGGTTATTCTGGATGAAGAATATTCTGTCATTGATACATTTGTAAAAGGTAGAAAAATAGAACAATAAGGGAGAGAAGATTATGCCATTAATACCATTAAGACCATTACTGGAAACTGTAGATAAATATCACTTTGCACAGGGGGCATTTAATGTAAATGCAGTAGCACAGGCAAAAGCAGCAATTGAAGTTCATGAAATGTTCCGTTCTGCAGCAATCCTTCAGGGAGCAGATCTTGCAAATGGATTTATGGGTGGAAGAACAGATTTTCAGAATGCTACTCTGGAAGATAAAAAAATCGGTGCAAAGAATATCGCAGATGCTGTAAAGAAATATGCAGAAAATTCCCCGATTCCTGTTGTTCTTCACTTGGATCATGGTAAGAATTTTGATTCCTGTAAAGCAGCAATTGCAGGCGGTTATACATCTGTTATGATTGATGGCTCCAGCCTTCCGTTTGATGAAAACGTGGAACTGACTCGTGAAGTTGTCAAATATGCACATGAAAGAGGTGTTTCTGTAGAGGGTGAACTGGGAGTTTTAGCCGGCGTGGAGGATCATGTATTTTCTGCTACATCTACTTATACCAATCCTTTAAAGGCTATTGAATTCTTTAAGAAAACAGGTGTTGATGCATTGGCTATTTCTTATGGAACCATGCATGGCGCTTCTAAAGGAAAAAATGTTAAATTAAGAAAAGAAATTGCCATTGCCATCAAAGAGTGCATGCTGCATGAGGGTATTTTTGGTGTACTGGTATCTCATGGATCTTCAACAGTGCCAAGATATATTGTAGATGAGATCAATGCTCTGGGTGGAAATATCCAGAATGCCTATGGAATTTCTATTGATGAACTGAAAGCGGCAATTCCATGTGGTATTGGAAAGATCAATGTAGATACAGATATCCGTCTGGCTGTTACAAGAAATATGAAAGAATTTTTTGCAGCTCATCCTGAAAAAAGAGAAAGCCAGTCGATTGGTGAGGTATATCGCCTTCTGGAGGCAAAGAAAGAACAGTTTGATCCACGTGCATTCCTGACTCCTATTATGGATACAGTTATGTATGGCGTTATTCCGGATGAAGATGTTGCTGCTCTTATGGCTGTTGTTGAAAAGGGCGTAAAAGAAGCAATCGGTACTCTGATCGTAGAATTTGGTTCTTATGGAAAAGCACCGCTGGTGGAGATGACTGGTCTGGATGAAATGGCAGAGCGCTATCGTAAAGGGCTTTGATCTATATATTAACAGCACTGGTAGCTTTGGCAGGAAGTTGTGTGCAGAGCAGCAGTGGATTTGGCTATGCAATTATCTGTATGGCCATCTGGCCAATGTTTATGCCTTTTTACACAGCTTCCATACTGGAAGCGATTGCAGCTTTTTTTATGGTAATTTACATTGCAGTAAAGTTGTGGAAATTTATTGACTGGAAACTTCTTCTGCCACCTGTGATCATGGCTACGGTAACCAGCCTTCTGGGGGTGAATACGCTGATGGCTCTGGATGAAGCTGTTTTGTCAAAGATCATGGGAACAGTTCTTCTTGTTCTGGCAGTTTATTTTATTTTCTTCAGCAGTAAAGTTCATTTAAAGGCAGGTTTGGTTTCCGGATTGGCAGCCGGTGCAGTCAGTGGTTTTTGCGGAGGACTTTTTAATATTGGAGGTCCACCGATGGTAGCGTATTTTTTGTCCGTGACAGATGATAAAGAAAAATATAATGCTACACTTCAAATGTTTTTTACAATTAATACGGTCAGTGTTTTCCTGATCCATGTGTTTCAGGGTCATGTATCAGGAGCTATGCTGCCTTTGGTTGGAGCGGCACTGGCAGGAACGGCAGTTGGAACAGCAGTTGGAATGTTTTTGTTTCGCCGGCTTACTATGACAGGAATCAAAAAAGTGGTATATATTTTTATGATGTGTGCCGGAAGCTATCTCCTTTTATCCTGAATCTGTTTGCAGAGACTATAGGCAGACTGCACATTGTATGATGATTATTTGTCTGTTAATTTTGTTAAAAGAAAGGTAAGAATTTTATGAAACACATTTATCTGAATTTAAAAAGATTTGATGTTCCGGTGGAATTCGGAGGTGTAAACCGTCTGGCTCCGGTTGCTGACTGGGCATCCTGTATTGTAAAGAATACACAGGAAGAATTAAAGACATATGATCCTTCTGAAGTGGAATTTGGTATGTATTTTCCGGAAGTACATCTTCTGAATGCAGCAGCAGCAAAAACAGAAGGAAGTCCTGTTCAGATAGGCTGCCAGAGTGTATTCAGAGCAGATACTGCAGTTGGTGGAAATTTTGGTGCATTTACTACAAACAGACCGGCTTCAGCTATGGTTGCTGCGGGATGTGAGACTACTATTATCGGACATTGCGAAGAAAGAAATGACAAAGCAGGAATTCTCGCAGAAGCAGGTGTTACAGATACAGATGCTGTAAATCGTCTTCTGAATCAGGAAATCAAATGTGCGATTGAAAGAGGAATGAAAGTTCTTTACTGCATTGGTGAAAAGAGTGAGGAACAGGAGCAGTGGCAGGAAGTTCTTGGAAAACAGCTTGAAATTGGTCTCAAAGATGTAGATACTTCAAAAGTTGTGATTGCATATGAACCAATCTGGTCTATCGGACCGGGAAAAACACCGGCCGGAAAAGAATATATTACTAAGATCGCGAAATTTGTAAAAGAAAAGACAAATGGTATGGACATCGTATATGGTGGTGGTCTGAAGCAGGACAATGCAGAAATGCTTGCGTCCATTGATGAGATAGATGGTGGATTGATCGCATTGACAAGATTTCAGGGTGAAATTGGATATTATCCGGAGGAATATCTTGAGATTATTCGTCTTTATATGGGTAAGGTAAATAACAGATAATAAATTAAGTACGTATAATGAAGGGAGATTTACTATGAAATTTGATTTTGAGTATGGACAGGGAACCATGTCTGCTGAATTGCCGGATAATACTGATATTTTTATCCCGGGAGAAACTGTAAAGGATCCTGATCATATTCCGGAAGATCAGCTTGAGGCTGCTTATCTGGAAAGTCTGGCTCATCCGATCGGTATGCCTACTTTAACAGAACTGGCAGGACCCGGAAAAACAGTTACTATTGTTGTTCCGGATCGTGTAAAAGGTGGCGAGCAGGCTACCAGCCACAGAAAGTTAAGCATTAAATATATTTTGAAAGAATTATATGCTGCCGGTGTTGAAAAGAAAGATATTCTTTTCATTATTTCTAACGGACTTCATCCAAGAAGCACAGAAGCGGATGCAAAGGCTATCTTTGGAGAAGAATTATTTAATGAATTCTGGCATACAGGACAGATCATCAGTCATGACAGTGAAGATCAGGAACATATGGTAGATCTTGGAACCACTCACAGAGGCGATCCGGTGTACATGAATAAATATGTCTTTGAGTGTGATATTCCGATTCTTATCGGTCATGTACAGGGAAATCCTTATGGTGGATATTCAGGCGGATACAAACACAGTGCAACTGGTATTACAAACTGGAAATGTATTGCAAGCCATCATGTACCGTCTGTTATGCACAGAGATGATTTTACACCGGTTAATGGTGGAAGCCTGATGCGTAATAAATTTGATGAGATCAGTATGCATATGGAAGAAAAAATGGGACATCCTTTCTTCTGCTGTGATGCTGTACTGGATACACAGTCCAGACAGATCGCAATTTACTCAGGCTATGCAAAGGAAATGATGCCGATCAGCTGGAAGCTTGCTGACAAGAGAACCTATGTACACTGGGCAGAGAAGAAATATGATGTACTTGTATTTGGTATGCCGCAGAAATTCCACTATGGTGATGGAATGGGAACCAATCCTATCATGATGATGCAGGCTTTAAGTGCACAGGTACTTCGATTCAAGAGAGTTATGAGTGATAACTGTGTAATTATCTGCGCATCTACATGCAATGGTTATTTCCATGATGAGCGTTGGCCATATTTAAGAGAATTATATGATCTGTTCCAGCATGATCATATGAATACGCTGCCGGATATGAACCGCCTTGGTGAGTATTTTGCTACGAATGAAGAATATATCCGTAAATATCGTTATACGAATGCATTCCATCCATTCCATGGCTTCTCTATGATGTCCTGCGGACATATTGCAGAAATGAATACCAGTGCAATCTATATCGTAGGCGCTGAGGAACCGGGCTATGCAAGAGGAATGGGCTTAAAAACAAGAGCTACATTTGAAGAAGCACTGGAAGATGCCAAGAAGAAATATGTTGGTCAGGAACCAAATATTCTGGCACTGCCAATGACATTCAAAAAAGCAGCTGTACATCTTTGCATGAAAGATCCTGCACAGGATTGTATGGATGAATATGGACATCGTCATCCATGTTGCTGTTGATGTAGCGTCATTAATTAGTAGGGTATAGTATTTATAATATAAGCATCCCTGTCCAGAGCTGTTTTGTGTTTCTGACAGGGATGTTTTGTTATATCACTGGCATTTTTATACTGAAAGAGAGAATTTGGGATATGAAAGAAAATACAGCTTTAAGAAAAAGAATTTTAGCAGCATTGTTTCTTGCGATCGGACTGATCCTTCCATTTATCACAATGCAGATACCGGCAGTAGGGAAAATGCTTTGCCCGATGCACATACCGGTGTTATTATGTGGATATATCTGCGGATGGCCATATGGTTTACTTATTGGGATTATTACACCTCTTTTAAGAGGAGTGGTGTTCGGAATGCCGGCAATTTTTCCGAATGCCTTCTGTATGGCGTTTGAACTTGCCACTTATGGGCTGGTGGCAGGAATTTTATCAGAAAAAATGAAAAAAGATATAAAATCCCTGTATATTTCACTCATAGCAGCAATGCTGTGTGGACGGATCGTATGGGGACTGGTTTCGGCAGCAGTATATGCATTTACAGGAGGGATCTTTACCTGGGAACTGTTTCTGATGGGAGGATTTATAAATGCGTTGCCGGGAATTCTGATTCAGCTTGTTCTGATCCCGTCCCTGGTAGAACGTTTGTATAATATGGAAGGAACAGTAGAATGGAATTAAAGGCATGCTGCAAAGAAAGATTTGAACCGGTAGTTCAGGCAATCAGAAAATTGCAGAAAGAGAAGGAAGGACTGGATGAGCCTCTGATCGTTGCAATTGATGGCAGGTGTGGAAGTGGGAAAACTACATTGGGAGAATATCTGGAGCAGGTATTCAACTGTAATCTGTTCAGAATGGATGACTTTTTTCTGCGCATGGAACAGCGTACGCCACAGCGTCTGAAAGAAACAGGAGGAAATGTGGATTATGAGCGGTTTGAGGAAACGGTATTAAGACCAATCTTTCAGAAGCAGACTGTTTTTTATCAGCCGTTCAGCTGCCAGAAATGGAATCTGCTGGAGGGATATCCTGTTCCTTATAAAAAACTCAATATTATAGAGGGTTCTTACAGTATGCATCCATATTTTAAGAACCCTTATCAACTTCGTGTATTTTTAAATATTTCTCCCAAAGATCAGATGGAAAATATAAAAAAGCGCAATGGCCCGGAAAAGGCAAAACAATTTCAGAATATGTGGATCCCAAAGGAGGAAGCCTATTTTAAAAAATTCCATGTGATGGATGGTGCAATACAGGTCATGTGGAATCTGAAAACTGAAGAATAAAAGATTATTCTATCAGAGAAATCTCAAGATGATATGCTTTTTCTTTTCCGGATTCCAGTGTGAGGATCCCATGCTTATGCGCAAAAATATCATCATCCTGATGAAAAATGCCGGAACCGTTCCATGGCTCCAGACAGAGAAACGGAGCCTTTCCTCCGGCCGGTGTCCAGATCGCAAGGGATTCAAAATCAGGATAATATACGGAAACACCTTTTCCTGTAACTGCATTTACGAAAGAAACATGGTGTGAATTCGTGTGTTCAAAGAAAACAGCATCCTGATCAAACATGGAAATTGTGAGAGGAAGTGTGTTGCCTTCTGCTTTCTGGGATACTTTGTGATCAAAATTAAATTCCAGATTCTTTATATCATATTCATAAGAAATAAAATTCTCTTCTTTTTCAAATCTTAAAATACAATTTTCAATATTTTCTCCATTATTGACCGGACACATGAAACCGGGATGTGCACCAATGTGATAATACATAAGGTCGGAATCTTTGTTTATTACTCTATAGTCCATAGACAGGGTACTGCCATTCAGATGATATGACAGGTAAAGTTCGAAATCATAAGGATAATGTTTTAATGTTTCTTCATTTGCTTTAAGTAAAAAAGTGACGGAATCTTCAGTCTGTTCTGTTACTTCAAATTCAGATTCTTTACAAAAACCATGCTTGGGCATCTGGTATATATGATCCTTGATAACAGTTTCTCCGTTGCGGACATTTCCCACAGTCGGAAAAAGAAGCGGAGAAGATCGAAGCCAGTAAGTGGGATCAGAATTCCATACGTATTCATTCCCGGATGGATTGGAATAGGAATTTAATTCGGCACCAAGTGTGTTTAAAAGTACATGATAATTGTCAGATTGTAATTTAATCTGCATAGTAAAACCCTCCCTGATAAATACATAATAGTAATATGCTGCATAAAACAAGCGTATCATAAAAACACTGTAATGGAATAAGAATTTGGACAAACGTTTGGGGATGAAAGATAGAGGGTGGAGTTGATTTATGTTTAAATGCAAAACTTTTGTTCCTACAAAAACACAAAAATCAATAGTTTTTGGATTATAATCCAAAAACTATTGATTTTTATATCACT
>NZ_JBWJVP010000278.1:0-12269 GCF_056339915.1 Blautia sp. ZXY-1-B12
GCAAGTAGCGAAGTGGATTGCGAATGTCCGCTGTTATAACTTATACAAATGTAAATGGATACCTGATTCCTAATCTCACCTATAAATCCGGTGAGCAGATGGAGCAACTTGGAAAGTATGGTTTTCTTCGAAGAGATTATCTGAAGAATCATCGAAACTCAACGTATCAGGTGATACTTTTGCAGGATACGATTGGCGAGCATCTGCTGGAAGTGGATAAGGCTGCCAGAGAACGGGAAGAAATTATTCTGAAACAGTTGGAAGAAAAAGATCCATTGCCGGATAAGGAGAAAAATCAGATGGCATGGGTAAGAGCTGCCAATCAGCACAGAGCGATTGCAGAAGAGATTATTCTCAAGGAATTGATTTATGTTTAAATGAATGTGATGAGGTCGTGGAATGCGACCTCATTGTTGTATGAGAATATAAAATTGCAGTAGGCAGAACGAGAAAAATAGGGTAATATAACAATAACCTGTTGGTGCGATTTTGAAATGCCAAGTTGGCATTTCAAATTATAGAAGGGAATCAATAATGAAAAAAGAGATAATAGTAGCAAATAATATTGATAACATTTACGATGAAATAAATGCATTGATCAGAGAAAAGAAAACGGATGTAAAGAAAGTTGTGAACGATGCCATTATCTCACTTAACTGGGGAATTGGAAAAAGACTTAGTGCGGAGTTCACCGGAGATAATAAGCCTGAGTATGGAAAAAAAGTTGTTGCAGAAGTCAGTAAACGTTTGGAACAGGAGTATGGTTCTGGATTTGATAAAACATCAATTTCGAGAATGATTAAATTTTATCAGGAATTTCCTGACTTCGAAAAAGTTGCGACATTGTCGCAACAATTGACCTGGTCACATTTTGTAGAGATTTTGCCAATAAATGACGAGTTAAAGAGAGACTTTTATGCTGCAATGTGTATGCAAGAGAACTGGTCAGTGAGGACATTGCGTGAAAGAAAAAAATCTATGCTTTATGAACGCACTGCAATATCGAAGAAACCAGAAGAAACAATAAAAAATGAGATTGCCGAATTACGGGATGATGGAAAAATGAGTCTGGATCTTTTTTACAGAGATCCATACATGCTTGATTTTCTTGGTTTACGTGATACTTATAGTGAAAAAGATTTGGAAAATGCCATTCTTGCGGAATTAGAAAAATTTATTTTGGAAATGGGATCGGATTTTGCGTTTTTGGCAAGGCAGAAGCATTTTGTGCTGGATGGTAAAGATTACTATATGGATTTATTGTTTTATCACAGAGGTTTGAAAAGGCTGGTTCTTGTTGAGTTAAAGCTTGGAGAATTTGAACCGCAAGATAAAGGACAAGTCGAACTGTATTTGCGATGGTTGGAAAAAAATGAAAGAGTAGAAGGTGAAGAAAGTCCGGTTGCTCTTATATTATGTGCAGAAAAATCGCAGGAAACCATAGAATTAATGCAATTGGATCATGGAAACATCCACGTGGGACAGTATATGACTAAAATGCCTCCAAAAGAACTTTTAGAACAGAAGTTATCACTTGCTATTGCAAATGCAAGAGAGCTATTGGAACAGAGGAAAGAAGAATAAAGGTTTTCAATTTAATAATGAAATGCAAGATAGGCGTGAGTCATAAAAATATGACTTGCGTCTTTTTCTTTTTGCAGAAAGGCGTGAGACATAAAAATATGGCTTGCGTCTTTTTCTGTTTGGAAAGGTAAAAAAATGTATATGTTTTGTCATAATTTGACGTATGGAAAAAGAAAGCAGGGGTTGTTATTATATTGTTAACAAAAGAAGTACTTCTAAAATAACAAAAGGACAAAGCAGGTAAAAGAAAGGAGTTTTTATGAGGAAAAAGATGATTAGCCTGATGATGACAGTCGCTATGGGGACAGTCATGATTAGTGGAGCAACAGTTGTAAAAGCGGATTCAGACGAAAAAGAAACCGTTAAATTAGCGGTGTGGTCTTCTGGAGCAGCAGATAATTTTCAGAAAGGTGCAGATGAATTTAATAAGCGCCAGGATAAAATTAATTTTGTAGTTGAAATGCAATCAGGAGATTATAGCCAATATCTTGGAGCAAAGGTGGCATCTAATGATCTTCCGGATATGTTTTTCCTGAATCCATATGCACAGGTGCAGCAGTTTGCAGCAACAGACAGAATTGTGGATTTGAGCGAGGAAGAATTTGCAACAAAGATTTATGATTCTGTAAAAGATGCATGCAGCTATGATGGAAAAATTTATGCGTATCCAATGGCTCAGGAAATGCTGGGAGTTTATTATAATCAGGAGTTATTTGAAAAGGCCGGAATTACAGAAGTACCGAAAACATTCTCACAAATGAAAGAAGTATGTGAAAAACTTCAGGCAAGTGGTATTACACCATTTGCAGCCACCTATAAAGATGCATGGACATTGAATCATTTATTTAGCTGTCTGCAGGGAGCTGCAGTTGGAGACTATGAGTCATGGGTTGCAGATATGAATGCAGGAAAAGGAAGTTTCAGGAATGATAATTCTTCACTTGAATTTGAGTTTATGGATATGATGAAAGAAAATTCCGGTGGAAATTATATGGATGCAGATTCCACATCAGGCTTTAATGCATTTGCATCAGGTGAAGCTGCTATGATTGTGACCGGAGAATTTTCTCTTCTGAATGCACAAAGTATTAATCCGGATTTACAGGTTGGTCTATTTGGAGTACCACTTACAGAAAATGAGGAAGATGCAAAACTTGATGTAGATGTAGGAATTTGTATTGCAGTAAATCAGAATACGCCACATTTGGATGCAGTGCGTGAGGTTTTGAATTATCTGAGCGATAACACAGATGAAAACGGATGGATGCATTATAGTGCTGATTCAATGGGCGCAGCACCACCTGCAATGGATTTTACAATGTCAACAGAATATCAGTATTTCGATGATTATAAGAATTATATGTCAAATAACCAGATAAGACCATGGGTATACTCACAGCTTGAGTCCGGCGCTGGTGATATGATTGGGCCGGTAATTCAGGGATATTTTGCCGGAACAACGGATATGGATACTACTTTAGATCAGTTAGATTCGAAATTTTCAGAGCTTCTTGAGTAAAGTAAAATCGGGAAAGGTATAAGTGGTAACAGAAGCTTCTGCAGAAATATTGCAGAAGCTTTTGTTATCAGAAAGGAAGATAATTTTATGTTGGATTGTTGTAAAAAAAATAAATGGTTTTATTTTGGTCTTACGATTCCGTCGATGTTATTATACGTTCTTGCACTTGCAGGTCCATTACTTTTAGGAACACTTCCGGCATCTTTTTATAATTGGAATTTAATAAAAGGAAATAAAGATTTTGTCGGTCTGGGAAATTACACTAAGCTTCTTGGAGACGAGACATTCATTCATTCTGTGGTATTTACTTTAATTCTGGCGGTAATATCAATTTTAATGTCAAATCTGATTGGCTTTGTAATAGCATATTTTTTAGATTCAAATGTACGGTGTAAAGGCGTAATACGTTCTTTATTTTTTATTCCTAATATTATCAGTGGTGTAATGGTTTCTTTTGTATGGTCTTTTATTTTTACAGGAGCCATTCCAAATCTGGCCAAAATTTTGCACGTAGATGTATTGGCTAATATCAGCTGGTTTGGAAATGCAGGTACTGCGGCTTTTACAGTTATTTTAGTAACAACATGGCAGTCTACCGGTTTTCTTATGATGTTATACATTACAGGATTGCAGACAATACAAAAAGATGTGTTGGAAGCAGCTGTTCTGGATGGATGTACAGGAATTAAGAAAATTATTTATATCCAATTGCCATTGTTAATGCCGACAATTACAATTAATCTCTTTGTATCAATTGCAGGAGCTTTCAAAGCATTTGACATTCCGTTATCACTGACTGGTGGAGGTCCGGCAAATAGTACACAGACAATTGCACTGAATATATATAATGATGCATTTGGTTCGTTTAAAATGGGATATGGCTCTGCAAAATCTATAATATTGTTTTTACTGGTAGGTATTATTGCATTGATTCAGCTTAAGATTACTAGAAAAAGGGAGGTACAGATGTAAAGTGGAAAAAGAAGGAATGAATAAAACAGTAGTTTTAAAAAGTATTTTGTGGCTGTGCCTTGGAATTATCTTTATACTTCCGGTTTTTCTTATTATCATGAATGCATTTAAACCAAATAATGATATATTAACCTCGTTTATCTCATTTCCAAAAAGTTTATATCTGGAAAATTTTTCTGAAGCAATGCGGATTATGAACTTTTGGACAGTATTTCGCAATACGCTGTTTGTGACGGTATGCACTGTCATAGTTGCCAGTGCCGTGTCTTTTATGAGTGCATATGGAATTTCACATCTTCCTCAAAAGACAGGTGACAAATTATACACATTGTTTGTAGTAGGACAGATTATTCCGTTTCATGCAGTTATGATTGCAATTTCTATGTTATCTACAAAACTGGGACTGACTAATACGCATTTAGGACTGATTATATTTTATAGTGGGTTTTATACATCGTTTGGTGTTATGACATATGTTGGTTTTCTGAAGAGTGTGCCAAGAGAGTTGGAAGAGGCTGCTGCAATTGACGGTGCGGGACCTTTCAGAACAATGGTGCAGATTATTTTGCCACTGGTAAAATCCACAACAGTGACAATTGGCATTTTGTTTTTCCTTTGGACATGGAATGATCTGTTACTTCCGAGTATTATGATCAGCGATGTGAACCTTCGTACAATTACAGTTAATTTATATATGTTTAAATCTTCTACTAATGCTCAATGGAATCTTTTGATTGCAGGATTAGTTGTAAGTATGATACCAATTATAATTATTTATATTGTAGGACAAAAACATATTACAAGCGGTTTAACAGCGGGTGCAGTAAAATAAAAAAGACAGGAGAAGTAAAGATGAGTACATTTTATGAAGATAATATGAACATAAAAAAGATAAATGGTTTTACACTTCAGCAGGTATCAAGGGATGTATGGGCAATTGATGAGTTTGGTATAGATATTATGTATTTGATTATTGGAACGGAAAGAGCCTTATTGATTGATACTGGCATTGGAATAGGAAATATACGGTCAGTAGTAGAAACAATGACTCATCTGCCTTATGATGTAGTAAATACGCATCATCATTATGACCATGTGGGTGGAAATGGGCGCTTTTCAATGGTTTATGCACATAAAAAAGCAATTCCGGTTATTCAGGAACAGAATAATCTGCAGTCACGTAAGGAATTTTTCCGTTCACAGGAAGCCCGTCCAGAATACAATTATGAAGCAAGCCTGGAATTTGATGCATCAATTATAGGTGACTTTGAGATGAAAGGAATAGAAGAAGGATTTGTTTTCCATCTTGGAAATAGAGATTTGGAGGTTTTGGATACACCAGGACATACTAAAGATGGAATTTGTTTATTAGACAGAAAATACAGATTACTATTTTCCGGAGATACTGTTGTAAGTACGCCAGTATTGATGTTTGATACGTTTTCTGATACAATGAGTACATATCTGGAATCATTGAAAAAATTAGCTCAATTAAGAAATTCATATGAACTTATTTTTCCGGGTCATTATCTTCGACCAATCGGAAGCATCTATATAGATGACCAGATTGCCTGTATTCAGGAAATATTAGAAAAGCATTTGCTTGGAGAAAAAGAAGAGTGTGGTATGACAAAGAGCGAAGTGTATTTTTACCAAAAGGCTTTAGCTTCTGTGTTATATACAGAAGATAGAATCTGCTGAATCAATCTCCGGTATAGACGCATGATATATGCGCTATACCGGGGATTCCTGTTTGTAAGAGAGGTACTAAAAAGAGATGAAGGAAAAAAAAGGACGATTATATAAGTTTTATGGAAAATTAACGATTCGAAATAAATTACTTATTTCCTGTCTCCCATTTGTTGTTTTAGGATATTTTTTAATTTTTTATAGTACTACAGTTATTATGTTTGATCAGATGAAGCAGATGGTATATGATCAGACAGAACAAAATGTTATGGAAAAAAAGAAACTGGTTAATACATTATTAGATAATTATAATCAGGCTACCATAAAATTTTTATATTATACAGATGAAGTGCAGGAATATTTAAATACCCGTCAAAGTGTATTAAGTGTTGAAGAGCAGGAAAAACTGACTGATATGATTTCTTATCAGATAGGATCTCTTATTACAAATAATCAGGATGCGTTAATGAATGTGTGTATTTATAATAAGTTTAACGAATTATATATTAATAATGCAATTTATTATAATACAATAGAACAGACAAATGATTTTGCAGAAATACTGAAAGAAGTAGCAGAAGAAAAACATGGAAAGCCGGTGCTTCGTATAAATCCCGTGAGGAAAAATATGATTACTTTTGCAAGAAATATCTACGTTCCCCAAATAGAAAAAAGTGATGAAAAAATCGGATTTCTGATGATGGATATTGACAAAACGGGTATGGAAAAAATCATACAGACAGGAGAGGATAGAGATGTGAACGCTATTCTCATATTGGATTCAGAAAATAATATTCTGGTTAATGGTTCAAATTTATCTGATGATAAATGTAAAACCATTTTGAAAGAACCATCCGAAAATTATAAAATTATCAGATATAATCTTCAATATGATGGGTGTAGTCTTGTAGGAATTTTGGATAAAAATCTGCTTTTTAAGAGTGTATATAAAATTTTCTTCAAAGAGATGGTGATGATTTTGGCTGCAATTTCAATTATTGCAATTGCATTATTCATAACGGCGGCTAAAATTGCAGAACAGATTCAGAAATTTATTGTAAAATTACGTCAGACTACAGAGATAAATTCCAATGCGTATGTTGAGGTTGATTCCAATGATGAATTTAGAGAACTGGCAAATGTTTATAATGCGATGTTGGAAAGAATTGACTTGCTGATTCAGCAGGTATATAAACAGCAGTTGTTAATGAAAGATGCCCAGATTGAATCTCTTCAGGCTCAGATTAACCCACACTTTCTATATAATACATTAGACTGTATTAATAGTCTTGCTGATATGGGTAAGACTACGGAAGTTAAAAAGACGGTAACATCTCTTGGAAGCATTATGAGAATGTCTATTAAAGGGGCACAGTTTTTAAAGATTGAAGAAGAATTAAAGTATGTAAATCAATATTTGTATATTCAGAAAATGCGCTTTCAGGAACATATTATCTGTCTGGTAGAAATACCGGAACAATTATATGAATATTACATTCCGAAGCTGATGATACAGCCGCTTTTGGAAAATGCAATTGTCCATGGGGTTTCAGAATTGAAAGAAACAGGAATGATAGCAGTAACCGGGAAGGAAACGGAAGATGCAATTTATATTACTGTAAAAGATAATGGAAATGGGATGCCGGAAACTATTATCAGACAGCTGGAAGAAATAAGAGAAAATGGAATACTGAAAGAGAAGGAACACATTGGTATCTTTAATATTCAGCAAAGACTTTTGCTACTGTATGGAAAAGAATATGGTTTGACTGTGGAACATGTAAAGCCATCTGGGACAGCAGTAACCATCTGTATTCCCAAAACAAAGGGGGAAAAAGGATATGAAAGTGGTAATTATAGATGATGAACCATTGATATCAGACAAATTAAAAAGGATCATGGAAACGGGACTACGGGGTATGCATACGGTTTGTGCTTTTACAGATGCACAGACGGCATTGGATTATATTGAACAGGAAAAACCTGGGGTTATTTTGACAGATATTCGTATGCCGGGCATCACTGGAATCGATCTGGCAAAGCAGATCAATCAAATGGATTATGGAGCAAAAATTGTTTTTCTGACTGGATATGCAGAGTTTGAATATGCCAGATATGGAATAGAGTATAAAGTTTTTGACTATCTTTTAAAGCCCGTAGATGAACAGGAAGCAATCAAGTGCTTAAATCGAGCGATTAGTGCATTTCATGCAGAACAAAAACATACGGAAATGTATCAGATTTTCCAGGATTATTTTGTTAAAAATCAGGAGCTGATCAGACAACAATTTGTGGAAAAACTCTTTTTTCAACCTGTAATTTTTTCAGAAAAACAGATGGAACTGCAAAAGCAGAAGCTGCGGATTGTAATAAACGGATATAGAGTGGTGGCTGTTACATATGACAGGAATCGTATGCCTTTGGAAGAAGAGAGCTATTACAGTTATATAATCCATGAATTTTTTCTGAAAAAATTTAAAGAGATACTGGCACTGGAACATGGTGGTATCTTTTATATGATCTGGCCAACAGAAGAAAAGACACTGTGGAAATTCTGCAGTAAATTAGAGCTGATCAGAAGAGAACTGGCCCAGTTGCAGCCACTGGATTGTATGATAGCTGTCAGCCATTATTCTGAAAATCTGTCTGATATTCAACAGATGAAAAAGGAAGTGTTGAAATGTCTGGAATACGGAAAAGATACGGGATGTACGCAGCTGCTTTCATATCAGGATTTACCGATGGAATATAAGGAAAATGACTTTTTCGATGTTACAGAAGCAATTACAGAACTGATCAGATATCTTCGATCCGGTAATAAGAAAAAAATATTCGAACAGATGCAGAAGATTATTAATGAGACAGAGAAAGAGACAGAAAAATATTTTAACAATATCATGGAGTTGATAGGTGCCAATATATTTTTATTTCTTTCAGGAATTCCATTGGATAAGGAAAGCAAAGATAAGATTACGGAATCATTTGAGCAACAGATTCATGTACAATCGGAAAGAAAGATAAAAGCAGACTATATGAAATATTGGCTGGAGTATATTGCAGATAATATTCAAAGTATGCATAATAATGATCAGAATCAGCTAATCCAGCAAATTTATAAATATCTGAATGATAATTTTTCACAACCAATCGGTCTGACAAATGTTTCAGAACATGTAAACAGAAATCCCTCGTATATCAGTCGTTTTATCAAACAGGCTACCGGAAGAAAATTTTCTGAAATTCTTGCAGAACTGCGCTTGGAGGAGGCAAAAAAATTATTACGTTCTTCTAATTTAAAGATTACTCAGATAGCAGAGCAGGTAGGATATCCCAATCTACAATATTTTACCCGGGTTTTTACTGGACAGATGAATATGACACCGGCAGAATATCGGAAAATTACAACTTATTTTTAAGTATTACTATGTTGCAACTTTGTATAGTATTTTATAAGTATAAGGATAGTCGACTTTATAATGACGATTTTGCAACGCTATATACAAATAAATGTAAAGGCAAATGCAGCCTCTATATCTGTAAGCAGGAAAAAAGAGATATAGGGGTTGCATTTATTTTTTTATTGAATCAAATAAGCACTTTGCGTGATTGCGAAAAGCAATGAGCCGTGAGTGGGGACTTAACGTATAGAAATAAAGGTAGTTAAGAAAAGTAGTTTACGTTTTTGTATAAAAACGTGAAAATATTATAAATAAAAGCTCATAAAACGTGAATAATAGATTGACAAAAGCTCATAAAACGTGATAATCTTGAAAAAAGGAGGAGGTTTTATGTATTTAAAAAGAAAGATAGATGAGTACCTGCTGGAGTGGAAAAAAAATGAAGAAAGACTTCCGTTAATTATAAAAGGTGCAAGGCAGATTGGAAAAACGGAATCTATTAATCATTTTGCAGAACAAAATTACAGTAATATTGTGAGTATTAATTTTGTTCTGGAACCTAAATATAAAACAATATTAAGTGACGGATATGCTGTTGAAGATATTATAAAAAATATTTCTATGATAGATACATCAAAAAAATTTATAGCAGGTGACACTGTGATTATTTTTGATGAATTACAGGAGTTTCCGGATATTGCAACTGCTCTGAAGTCATTCAGGATAGATGGAAGATTTGATGTCATATGCAGTGGTTCTTTGCTTGGAATCAATTACAGAAAAATTCATAGTAACAGTGTGGGATATAAAACAGATTATGAAATGTTTTCGATGGATTTTGAAGAATTTCTGTGGGCAAAAGGATACTCAGAGAAGCACATTGAAGATATCCTGAAACATATGCAGACAGGAACTCCATTTTCAGAAACCGAATTATCAGTCTATAAAAAATTGTTTTTGGAATATTGTGTACTTG
Organism: Blautia sp. ZXY-1-B12; assembly: GCF_056339915.1. Classification (NCBI taxonomy): domain Bacteria; kingdom Bacillati; phylum Bacillota; class Clostridia; order Lachnospirales; family Lachnospiraceae; genus Blautia; species Blautia sp. ZXY-1-B12. The sequence goes on from NZ_JBWJVP010000278.1 coordinate 10,139, forward strand.
GCGGTATGCCTGCAGTAGTAAAAGTATATATTGAAAAGAATCTTTTTACAGATACTCTGGAAATCCAGAGACAGATCCAGATGGATTATGAAGAGGATATCAGAAAATACGCTGAAGGTCTGGATCAGACTAAAATTGTAAGTGTCTATCGGAATGTACCTGTACAGCTTGCAAAAGAAAATAAAAAATTTCAATTAAGTAAAATAGACAAAAAAGCCAGAAGTCGAGAATATATGGGATGTATAACCTGGCTCGAAGATGCAGGTGTGATTTCTGTATGTTATTGTCTACAGTATCCGGAGCTTCCATTAAAGGGAAACTATGATGACTCAAAATTCAAAATCTATTATCCAGATACAGGATTGTTGATTGCTTCATTAGATGAGGAAGCACAAGAAGATCTTCGGGCGAATAAAAATCTTGGAGTATACAAAGGTGCTTTATATGAAAATTTTGTAGCAGAGGCGTTTGTGAAACAGGGGCTTGGACTATATTACTATAAAAAAGAAAATGCTACCTTGGAAGAAGATTTTTTTGTAAGAACAAAGGATGAGCTGGTTCCGGTAGAAGTGAAGGCGAACAGGAACCGATCTAAGTCATTGAGGCAATTGATATCCGGTGATTCTTATGGAGATATTCACTGGGGAATAAAACTTGCAGACAGTAATGTTGGAATAGAAGATGGGATTTACACATTCCCATATTTCTGTACGTTCTTATTAAAACGATATCTCAGGGGAAAATGATAGCTATGTGGAGGAGAATAATACAGTAAAAAAATATTGATTCACGCAGAAACAGATAGTAAGTTGACTCTTGCTCCGATAAAAATACAAAAATAAATAGTTTTTGGATTATAATCCAAAAACTATTGATTTTTATATCACTTTTGGAATATAATTAGTAAAAAAGAAGGGAGCATTATTATGATTATAGAAAGAAAAGAATATTTAGAAAAACTGATAGCCTGGAAAGATAAGCAGTTGATTAAAATTGTTACAGGTGTACGACGTTGTGGAAAATCTATGCTTCTGGAAATTTATCGCAATTATTTAAAAGAGCATGGGATTGAGGAAGAACAGATTATTTCTATTAATTTTGAAGATCTTGATTATGAAGAACTGACAGATTACAGGAAATTATATAAATATTTAAAGGAACGTCTGATTGATGGAAAAATGACATATATTTTCCTTGATGAAATTCAGAATGTAACAGATTTTCCGAAAGTGCTGGACAGTCTTTATATTAAAAAAAACATAGATATTTATGTGACTGGTTCCAATGCATATATGTTGTCCAGTGAGATTGCAACTATGATTTCAGGAAGATATATTCAGATTGAAATGTTGCCGTTGTCTTTTAAGGAATATATGGAGAGCACTGGCAGTATGAATGACAGAGGAATCAAATATGCTGAGTATTTGCAGAATAGTTCATTTCCGTTTACACTGGAATTAAAAAATCAGCCAGATGAGATCAGAGATTATCTGGAAGGAATCTATAATACGATTGTTGTAAAGGATATTATAAACAGGAAAAAAATCACAGATACTATGATGCTTAAGAGTGTCTTAAGATTTGTGTTTGATAATATAGGAAATCCATTGTCATCAAAAAAAATTGCAGATACGATGACTTCAGAAGGGCGAAAAATTGATACAAAAACGGTGGAAAAATATCTGGAGGCTTTTAGCGAGAGCTATATTATATATCAGGCAAAACGTTATAATATAAAGGGAAAACAATATTTAAAAACTCTTGAAAAATATTATATAGTTGATATTGGAATGAGGTATATGCTTTTAGGTTCGAGGCAGGCAGATGCAGGACATGTTCTGGAAAATATAGTCTATCTGGAATTGTTACGTCGAGGATATGATGTGTATGTTGGAAAAATCAATTCATATGAAGTGGATTTTGTGGCACAGAATAAAAAGGGAACGGTATATTTCCAGGTGGCACTGACTGTACGAGATGAAAATACACTTTTGAGAGAATTAAGACCATTACAGGCGATACGAGATCATTATCCAAAGATTATCTTAACAATGGATGAAGAACCAGAAGAACAATATGAGGGAATTCGACGTATTAATGCCAGAGACTGGTTATTGGGGATTGTAGACTG
>NZ_JBWJVP010000279.1:0-8660 GCF_056339915.1 Blautia sp. ZXY-1-B12
AACAATGCAAATTCATGGTAATAATATATAAAAACAGAAGATAATCATATTGCAGAGAAGTTTCATGTGGAGAATAAGATGTCTAAAATGAACCTGCCAGAAACTGTGACTGCTGTGGTATAAACTTTTGTCATTTTGCATGGCTCGTAGGGTCACAAATTCTTCACAAAAAAATTAGCACTCACCTCTTGACAGTGCTAATAATAAGTGTTATATTACAGCTAGAACAAAGGAAGGGGAACAAAAAGAGAACAAAGAAATAAGTTCTATGAGATTCCTGATAACCTAAGTTCCAAAGAAACAAGGTAAAGATACATAACTGAGAGTCCATCACATGTAGATGGACGGTATAGAAAAGGAGAGATGACTTATGTTGATGCCTAGTATTTTTGGAGAAAATTTATTTGATGACTTTTTTGGAGATTTTCCATTTTATTATGATGACAGAGCAATGAAAGATACAGAGAAGAAACTTTACGGACGCAGAGCCAGCCACATAATGAAAACCGATATCAAGGAGACTGATAAAGGTTATGAACTGGTTGTAGATCTTCCGGGATTTACCAAAGATGAAGTAAAGGCTGATCTGGAGAATGGTTATCTGACTATCAGTGCAGAGAAAGGTCTGGACAAAGATGAGCAGGAGAAAGAGACAGGACATTATATCCGTAAGGAACGTTACGCAGGTGCCTGCAGCCGTAGCTTCTATGTAGGTAAAGAAGTTGAGAAAGAAGACATTAAAGCAGAATTCAAACATGGTATCCTCACATTATTTGTACCAAAGAAAGAAGCAAAACCAGCAGTAGAACAGAAGAAAACAATTGCCATTGAAGGCTGATGAATAAATATTCTGACTGACCCGTTAAGGGTCAGCCAGATATTAAAAACAGATATAAAAATAAAAGCTTACACTAAAAGATTGAAGATAAAAGGTTGAAAAAGCCTGTAAAGATAGATTTGGAAAGTAAATCTGGCGAACAGATTTGACATATATAAAATATATTAGAAAAGGAGATATGACTTATGTTAATGCCTAGTATTTTTGGAGAAAATTTATTTGATGACTTTTTTGGAGATTTCCCATTCTATTATGATGACAGAGCAATGAAAGATGCAGAGAAGAAACTTTATGGACATAAAGCAAATCATGTAATGAAAACTGATATCAAGGAAATGAATAACGGATACGAACTGGTTGTAGATCTTCCAGGATTTAAGAAAGATGAAGTTCATGCAGCACTTGAAAATGGTTATCTGACCATCAGTGCAGAGAAAGGCCTGGATAAAGACGAGAAGGAAAAAGAGACAGGACGTTATATCCGCAGAGAACGTTATTCAGGTGCCTGCAGTCGTAGCTTCTATGTAGGTAAAGAAGTACATCAGGACGACATCAAAGCAGAATTCAAACATGGTATCCTGACATTATTTGTTCCGAAGAAAGAAGCAAAGCCAGCAGTGGAACAGAAGCACAGCATCTCCATTGAAGGATAATAGATGTTAAGTTACAGCAACGGGAGGTCAAATCTTTTGGCTTCCCGTTGTTTGCATAATGAGGATTGCAGAAATATGAAGTCAGGAATGATTGCGTTAGAATGTGTTTATGAGGGAAGGTGATGATATTGAAAAGAGATTACTATGAAGTTCTTGGCGTGAACAAAAACGCAGATGCAGCAACGATTAAGAAAGCATACAGAAAACTGGCAAAGAAATATCATCCGGACAGTAATGAGGGAAATGCTTCGGCAGCAGAGCATTTTAAGGAAGTAAATGAAGCCTATGATGTTCTGAGTGATGAGAAGAAACGTAAACTGTATGATCAGTTTGGCCACGCTGCTTTTGAAGAAGGTGCCGGTAATTATGGAAACGCACAGGGAAGTCCTTTTGGCAGTGGCTTTGGCGGAGCACAGGGCAATCCTTTTGGCGGCGGTTTCCATGGCTCGTACAGTGATGGCAATGGTTATCATGAATATCATTTTGAGAATGGCGAAGATATGGATGATATCCTGAAGAGCATCTTTGGTGGTGGATTTAAGAAGAGTAAATCATCCGATGGTTTTGGAAGCAGCGGCTTCGGTGGCAGTGGATTTCATGGAAGTGGTTTTGGTGGATTCGGAAGCAATGGAACTGGCGGCTTCGGCAGTGGCTTTGGTACAGGTGGAAGTGATTTCCGCAGTCAGGGCTTTAGTGGTTCTTACAGCAGTAAAGGTGAGGATCTTCATGCAGAGGTTACTGTCAGCTTTGATGAAGCTGCTTTCGGTGGAAAGAAGGTTATTCGCCTGCAGAGCAGCAACGGTGGTGTCCAGAATTATGAAGTCAATATCCCGGCTGGTATTGAGTCCGGTAAATCTATCAGACTTAAAGGAAAGGGATATCCGGGAGTTGGCGGAGGTGAAGCCGGTGACCTGCTTCTGAAAGTAAATGTTCAGGATAAACCGGGATATAAACGGGAAGGCAGAGATGTTTATACAACTGTAAATATCCCATTTACAACAGCAGTATTTGGCGGTGAGGCGAAGGTTCACACTATTTACGGTGATGTTCTCTGTAACATTAAACCGGGTACTCAGTCCGGAACGAAGATACGTCTGAGAGGCAAAGGTATCGTTGCAATGAATAATCCGTCGGTACACGGTGATGAATATGCAACTGTACAGATTGAAGTTCCGACAAATCTGACACCGGAAGCAAGACGGAAACTGAAAGAATTTGAGCAGGAATGTAATGGAAGCCACAGAAGCCGTGGATTTGGCAGCGGGAGTGCGGCGTGAAGAGTAATCAGAAATATTTTTGAGAATATAGTGAAGCAATTTTACAGAGAAACGAAAAGGATACATGCACAGTAACATTACCGTGTATGTATCCTTTTAGCATAATAGGGAAAAATATTCTATGAGCTTTTTCTGATATAGAATATTGTTTATCTGGGTTCTTTTCCATCACGGAAGAGCATCATCATTTCCTTGGTCAGGCTGATATTATTGCCCTGATCCGGGATTTTATCACGTTCTACCCACTGTGCCATGGAGAGCTCTTCATGGTCAACGGTCAGGGTATCATCGCCGTCCACATCACAGAAGAATCCGAAAAGCAGGGTACCGCTGAAGGACCATGGCTGGCTTTTGTAATAGCGGAGATTCTTTACCTTAAGGCCAACTTCCTCCATTACTTCTCTGTGAACAGTTTCTTCAATGGTTTCTCCGATTTCTGCAAAGCCTGCGATAAGGGCGTAACGCTTAAATCTGCGGCCCTCATATTTGGAAAGAATGATTTTATCTCCGTTTGTGATTCCTACGATTACTGCAGGACACAGGACAGGGTACTCCTGATTGCCGCAGGAAGGGCATTCCATCATACGTTCTTTTTGGCTGTGCAGCATTGGTTTTCCACAGCAGCCGCAGAACCGGCGCTTGCTGTACCACTGGAAAAGCTGATGTCCTGTAACTCCTGCAAATGCCAGATGCTGTGGCCGGGCTGTCCGAAGAATCCGTACATCCTGAAATTCATAGTCCGGAAGCAGAGAGGTATCCAATTCCGGGATCAGATAGAAACGCTGATCATCGATAGAAAACAGATAAATATACTTGCTGTAGAGATCTGAAACTTTTTCCTCCAGATCCTGAAAACGTGGAAAATAAATATCTGCTTCCCGTTCCTGATGTGGAAGAAGAATACTGCCTTTTTCGTAGGCAAGGATAAAACTGTTCTTATCCGGGGTAGAAGGTTTGTATTCGTTGTGGTAAGTGTGTGGTGCGATATCCTGAATCATAGTAATGTTCCTTTTCTGTTACTGCCGTCGCAGAGTTGTTCTGTGAAATATATTACAGGTGCGGAAGTGAGCAGTAATCTATTATTATTAAATGAGCAGGCAATCCTGCAGGCAGGATTGCCTGTACATAGTATATTACGGCAGTTTTAGAAAAACAAGAGAAGATGTCCAATTGCTACAGGCAATCTGGAATGAATGTTACTGTGAACGGAGTGGACGGTAACATTTTGGCTTGCATGCCTCGGGATATTACCAGGGAACAGTAATACAGTAACATAAGAAATACTGAAAAAAATAAAAAACGTATTGCACTTTGAAAATGAGAGTGGTATAATCAGCTTAACAAATTGGTAATACCAAAAACGAAATGAGTAATACTTGAATGGAGGGATTTTACAGTTATGGGATATGTAAAATGGAGTTATGACACATTAAATACTTTTTGCCACGACGTATTTCGTAAATTTGGTTTTAATGAAGAAGAGACGAATATCATCAAGGATGTTTTGCTTACCGCAGATCTGTACGGGATTGAAAGCCATGGAATGCAGAGAATGGTAAGATATGATAAAGGAATTGAGAAGGGAACCATCCATCCGGATGCGAAACCTGAGGTCGTATTTGAGACACCTGTATCAGCAGTGATCGACGGACATGACGGTATGGGACAGCTGATTTCCCATTTTGCAATGGAGAAAGCTATTGAGAAGGCGAAGAAAACAGGTGTTGGATTTGTATCTGTAAGAAACTCCAATCATTTCGGTATTGCAGGATATTATGCGGAAATGGCTTCCAAACAGGGCTTACTTGGTATGGCATGTACCAACTCGGAAGCAATCATGGTACCTACCTTTGGACGAAAAGCAATGCTTGGTTCCAATCCCATTGCAGTGGCAATGCCGGCAGAACCTTATCCATTCCTTTTTGATTGCTCCACAACAGTAGTTACCAGAGGAAAACTGGAAATGTATAATAAGATGGGAAAACCACTTCCACAGGGCTGGGCTCTGGGAGCAAATGGTCAGGAAAGCACAGATGCCCCGGATGTACTTGCCAATATTGTTGCCAAGAAGGGCGGCGGAATCATGCCACTTGGCGGTAATAAAGAGGTAAACGGAAGTCATAAGGGTTACGGTTATGGAATGCTCTGCGAGATTTTCAGCTCCATCTTTTCCATGGGTGTTACTTCTGATAAATGCTGTACATTTAAAGACAAGACAGGTATCTGTCATGGATTTGCTGCCATTGATCCCGCAATCTTCGGAAATGCAGATGATATCAGGGCACATTTTTCCGAATATCTGGAAACTCTTCGTCAGAGTCCAAAGGCAGAAGGCGCAGAGCAGATTTATACTCATGGTGAGAAGGAAGTATTTGCAGAAAAAGAGCGTAGAGAGAATGGCATTCCTGTAAATGACAACACAATGGTTGAGCTTGCCAACCTCTGCAATTATCTGAAGGTTGATTTTGGCTCTTACTTCAAGGGCTATGAACTGCCGAAGGACAGTAAGTTCTTTAGTGGTAATTATTAAATAAGCGCCCATCATGCTGATAACCATAACTATAGAATATATCATATAAAATTACTTTTTTTGAGACGCCCGTTTATCAGCATGTGGAAATAAAAAGAAACTGCATAATCAGATACGACCGGTAGAATTTACAGATTGTATCTGATATGCAGTTTTTTGTTTTCTTTAATTTTCTTCAGTATTCTTCGGACAGTTATGAGCATTCATGTCATCGTTGTCTGTCATAAGATATTTGCGGATCGCAAACAGAACTGCGATACTGAGTACGCCAAGAAGAGTTTCTGCTGGCCCGAGGTGTTCGACTACCATCTGACGTGCTGTGGCAAACATCAGAACCTCAACAACTGTCTGTGCGGAATGCTGGCAGAGCATTTTTACAAATTCCACGCCTACTACCAGAGACAAAGCCTGGGAAAGGAAAGTGCTGAAAAATTCTGTATCCATGGACATAACAGAAGTATCTGCAACCTCCATGATCAGCCGGAAGCCTGCCAGTGCGATCACCAGCAGAATTACCATAGAAAGAGCAATTTCCGCGTAACGTGAAATATTGTAAATGATTGTGTTAAAGTGTTTACGAATGTTATGGTTAACCTGTCGTTTGGGGCTCATAACTGTGAGTCCTTTCTGTTTTGTTGTATATGGTGAATGTAAAGAAGCGTAACTGTTTATAGTGTTACGAAAAAGATTAATATAAATAATCTTTATTTACATAACCATATTTGCAGAGTTTCTGGGAGTAAACATACCAGTACTGTGCATCAGTTGTATCCACAAGCTGAACTGTATCGCCGGAATATAACTGTCCGATCTCGTTGGAAGAGTCGTAAGCCTTTGCAGAGCGCAGAGCCAGATAACCGGTAGCAACACTGACTGTTCTGGTGGCATATGTGGTTGTTCCGCCAATCAGATAATCTTTATTTACATATCCGTTTTTTCCTAACTTCTGAGAGTAAACGTACCAGTACTGGGAATCGCTGGTGTCGATAAGCTGAACTGTATCGCCGGAATACAGCTGTCCGATCTCATTGGAGGAATCATAAGCTTTTGCGGAACGCAGAGCCAGATAACCCTTGGCAACACTGACAGTCCTTGAATCTCCGGAAGAACTCTGTGCACTGGCAGCAGTATCGCCACTGTAATATAAGTAATCTTTATTTACATAGCCGGATAAGTTCAGTTTCGGAGAATAGACATACCAGTACTGAGGATCACTGCTGTCAGAAACTGTTACAGTATCACCGGAGTATAACTGTCCGATTTCGTTGGAAGAGTCATAAGCCTTTGCAGAACGCAAAGCCAGATAACCCTTGGCAACACTGACAGTATAAGAACCGGACGAACTTGTCGGCTGTGATGAGAGGAAATACAGGTAATCGTTATTTACGTATCCGGATCTGTTCAGTTTTGGAGAATAGACGTACCAGTAATCACTGGTGGTATATTCTGTAACTTCAACAGTATCACCGGAATACAGCTCGCCGATCTCGTTGGAGGAATCATAAGCCATGGCAGAGCGCAGAGCCAGATACCCTTTACTTACACCTACCTGATAAGTGTCAGATGCCATAACGATCTGTGAGCTGCAGGGTACAGATACAGCAGCAATCGTAGCTGCAAGAATCATGGGAATTGCAATATTTTTTCTTTTTTTCATAGTGAATCCCTCCTTTGGGTTATTATGTACTCTGAGAGTACATTATTTAATTATAGTAATCGTAAATCGTTCTGCTTAAGGTAGCGATCGTATTCTGTGCGGAACCGGCGCTTGAGAGATTCTGGGACATAAATACGATTACTACGTCATTTTTGGAATCATAGATGATTCCGGCATCATTTTCCACGTTGTCAAGTTCTCCGGTTTTATTTGCGGTTTTGACTCCTTCCGGAAGCTGTGCGGGAATTTTGTTACAGCGTGTCTGTGCCTTGAGCAGATTAAACATATCAGTGGCATGGGTGTAGCCGGATGTATCCTGTTTATAAATCTCCTGCAGGAGATGACCACAGTCTCCTACAGATGTGTAGTTATCATCATTCTCATTGCTGGCAAGGAGCATACGTCCCATGTGAGTCTGGTCATAGCCATGTGCCTGGCAGAAACTGTTGACAGCCTGCATACCTGCTGCGGAATCGCCGCCGCCAAGATAAGTTGTCAGGGTATTGGCTGCATCATTATCGCTGACTGTGATCATGGAGTACAGATTGGAGTCTACAGAATCCCTGCCGTATTGTCCGGTTATCTGATCATAATTCTCGTAGACAGCTCCCATGATATAGAGCTTGATCAGGCTTGCAGCCTGCATTTTCTGATCATTAAGACTGCCCTCGGTTCCATTTACAAGATCGGATATGAAAACAGCCCAGGTTCCGTTTTCAGCGGGAAGCTGACTTTGAACCTGTTTTAAAATTGTCTCCAGTTTCTCATCTGTGACCGGTTCTGAAGATGTGCCTGCCCCGGAACCGTTAAAGACGCTTTCAGAACTCTCTGAAGATGAAGAAGGGGAAAGCATTCCCTGACCTTCTACGGATGTTTCCGCGGCCTCTGTATTTTCAGCAGCATGACTGCTGTATGCAGGAGTAACAAGAAGGCTGAGCGATAGCAGAGGTATTAATAATTTTTTTGAAAACATTGCGTTCACCACCTGTTAAATATTTACTGTAACACATTCGGAATCTGTTGATCTGTTATATAAACCGTATTTCTTCATGTTTAGATAAATCAGGTTTAAAAGTCTTATTGTGCAGGCACAAATGGTTTTTAAAATCTGATATCTGTATGTACAAAATTATACAGTGTTTAGAGTTGTGTTACAAGTGTATTTACGGTTGATCTTAAAATTTATTATATGGCTGCCGGTTACTGTTGGCACAATACTTGAGATGCGTTCATACAATTTGTAGGAATACGGGCGTGAAAAATCCGCATATCTGATTATATATTTTGGATTGTATAAATGCTACAATAAAATCATCAGAAACGAGATAAAGAACGACAAATTAAACAAACCAATGTGGGAATGTGGGGGCATTTTCATATTGCATGAGGAGGTAGATTATATGTTAACACCGAAACAGAATATGCTGGAAGTTATAAAAGGCGGAAATCCTGACAGATTTGTTAATCAGTATGAAGCAGTACAGCTTCTTTTTCATCCGTTTATGTTTGCAAACCCGCTGCTTCAGCCGGGTCAGGAAAATGTAGTGAATGCATGGGGGGTAACCAATACTTTCCCGAAAGGAGTTCCGGGTTCTTTTCCTGTACATACTCCTGACAAGATCGTGGTAAAGGATATTGAAGACTGGAAAGACTATGTACATGCACCGTCTTTGAAATTTACCCAGGATCAGTGGGATATGGTGAA
>NZ_JBWJVP010000280.1:0-2490 GCF_056339915.1 Blautia sp. ZXY-1-B12
AGGGTGGCAAGAATACAAGTACAGAAAGAACTGCACAGGATCTTCCAATGAACGTTATCCTGATCGGTATTGTGGCAATGGTTGCGATCATTTGGCTTGTTCCGGCTATCCCGGTTAACCCGATCGGTGCGCTGATTATCGTAATCTTCGGCTTCTTCTTTGCAACTGTATCTTCCCGTATGGTTGGTCTTGTAGGAAGCTCCAACAACCCTGTATCAGGTATGGCTATCGCTACTCTTCTGATCGCAACAATGATTATCAAAGCATCCGGCAAAACCGGTATCGACGGAATGAAAGCAGCAATTGCTATTGGTTCCGTAATCTGTATCGTAGCAGCGATCGCAGGTGATACTTCACAGGACTTAAAGACAGGTTATCTTCTTGGTGCAACTCCTAAGAAGCAGCAGATCGGTGAGCTTATCGGTGTTGTTGCTGCCGGTCTTGCTATCGGTGGAGTTCTTTATCTTCTGAACACTGCATGGGGATACGGAAGTGCAGAAGTACCTGCTCCTCAGGCAACTCTGATGAAGATGATCGTAGAAGGTATCATGGGCGGCAAGCTTCCATGGACACTGGTATTTATCGGTGTATTCCTTGCAATTGGTCTGGAAATCTTAAGAATTCCGGTTATGCCATTTGCTATCGGTCTTTACCTTCCAATCTACCTCAACGCTGCTATCATGATCGGTGGTGTTGTTCGTATGTTCGTTGACGGAAGAAAGAATGTTGATGATAAGAAAAAAGAAGAACAGGCAACAGACGGTACACTTTACTGTGCAGGTATGATCGCAGGTGAAGGTCTTGTAGGTATCCTTCTTGCAATCCTTGCAGTAGTAAACGTAAGCAGTGTATTTGATCTCTCCGGAAGCATTAACCTTGGTAATGCAGGCGGCGTGATCCTGATGTTACTTATGATCTTAAGCCTTCTGAAATTCAGTATCTGGAACAAGAAGAAAGCCTGATCAGGCGGAGATGATAATATTTAAATGAGTAAAAAGAAAAAAGAATTACAGATCAATTATCTGGATCTCATTCCTGAGCGCAGTGCACAGCTTCGCTGGCATACTGATATCAGGGGGAGAATGGTGCTGGAAATAGAGAATAAGGGCGCGTTTAACACGATTGCCCAGAAGCTGTTTGGAAAACCCAGATATACGAAGATACATCTGGATGACAATGGCACATTTATCTGGCCACTCATAGATGGCAGGAAGACAGTGGAAGATATTGCTGCACTGGTAAAAGACGAATTTGGGGAGAAGGCAGAGCCTTTATATCCAAGGATCGTTAAATACTTCCAGATAATGGAGAGTTATCATTTTGTAAATTTTATCAATAAGCCTGAAAAATAAGGTAAGAATAAGAGCGGGAGCAGTCCTTCATGGATTGCTGCCGTTCTGTAGTTTATGGAAGAATAATTACGGCACAGTGATAAAGCGGTATCTCTGGCTGATATTCATGAAAGCATAAAACAAATATTATTTTTACAGAATACAAGGAGGCGAATGAATGAAGTTAGTAAATGGAAAAAGATCACAGCTTCTGGAATATCTGATGATCATAGCAGGAACCGGATTAATGGCACTGGCGATCAATTCCGTATTTGATGCATCAGGTATGGTAACCGGAGGCTTTTCAGGTATTGCGATTATTATAAAAGCAGGGAGTCAGGGAATCATTGACGGTGGTATCCCTCTCTGGGTAACAAATATGGGTTTGAACATTCCACTGTTTCTGATCGGATGGAAGATTAATGGATTCTCCTTTGTAAAAAAAGCTTTGATGGGAGAAATTGCTCTGTCTACCTGGCTTGCCATAGAACCTGTATGGAATCTTGCTGGCAATGATCTTCTTCTTGCCGCACTTTACGGTGGTGTGATCCAGGGTGTGGGAATCGGTCTTGTCTTTCTGGGCGGTGGAACAACCGGAGGAACCGATATGATGGCAGCTATCATCCAGAAATATCTGCAGCACTATTCAATCGCACAGATCATGCAGGTAATAGATGCAGGCGTTGTACTGGTGGGTATGTATGTGTTTGGCATCCACAAGGCACTCTATGCGATTATTGCGGTATATCTGGTGACAAAAGTATCTGACGGTTTGATTGAAGGTCTGAAATTCTCAAAAGCTGCCTATATCATTACAGCAAAGCCAAAGGAAATAGCAGATATGATCATGAAAGATCTGGACAGAGGTGTGACAGGCATCAGTGCCAGAGGAATGTACTCAGGACAGGATAAACTGATGCTCTTCTGCGTGGTAAATAAAAAAGAAATCGTAATGCTAAAAGAAAAAGTAGATGAAATTGATCCGGAAGCTTTTGTGATAGTGACAGATGCCAGGGAAGTCCATGGAGAAGGTTTTATTGAAAAAAAGTAACACAAAAAAATATATAAAAAATTGTAAATTTTTTTCTCTTTCCTCTTTCATTTTTGGTAAATATATATTAAAATACAATACAGGTATAAGGTTTTATAGTTAAAACGG
>NZ_JBWJVP010000281.1:0-6927 GCF_056339915.1 Blautia sp. ZXY-1-B12
GTGCTTACACATCTTGCTGCTGCTCCGTTCAGACAGATCATACCGCTTCCGCGTTTTCCGCAGATTGTGTATGTCTCGAATCGACTGCCATTGTTCACATCTACAATCTGAACTTTCTCATATTCCAGTATTCCGGCAGCTTCCAGCAGTTCTTCATCCACAGTAATGCTTCCCACATAATCCAGTTCAGCCTGGATAACAGTTGCTCTGTGGATTTTTCCTTTTAACATTTCTATTGTCATCTTATATAGTCCTTTCCTGCGGGAAAAATCAGAGTCAAGCAGCACCATAAAAAGGAAATATACCTTTATGATCTGCAAAAAAAGCGCATCAGGATACACTTTGACCCTGAAACGCTTCTGATTGATTCCCTGTATATTGAGTCCTGTTTCTGATACATAAAATATGTTTTACTATTCCATAGATTATTGGAAATCTGATTTTTTGTATCATAAATACCGGCTCGTATCTTTTAAAATTACATACATCCCTCCGTTCCCGTTTCCGGATTCCGGCTGGCTGCTTTTATATAAGATTCCAGTGATTTCAGCCAGAGTATAGTTTTGAGTCCAAATACTATCTCTGAGTGGTATTATTACATCTGGTCAGTTATTTGTCAATAAATTGTTTATTTACTGGTTACTGTTCACTCCGCGTCCAGTAATACACTGCGAAATACAATAAATATGAATCTCCTTGTGCAAAGCCCAAGGAGTATCGTTTGCTTCGCAGACTTAATTTATGCTAATCACATAAGGAACCAAAAAATCACTCATCTGACAAACAATCAGACGGATAGCCTCATCCAACCGTACCTTCCCGGGAGTTATTTCCAATTCGTTCATATGTGCAAAGAAATTTTTCCGAAAGACTTCATACGGCATCAATAACTCTGCCGCAAACAGGTTTGTAATCTGAATGTCAGAAACTAAACAGCTATTACCATAAAAATAAAAAGTTTCTCTTTATGATACAGCTCTCCGAACACTGAAAGAAAAATCTGTCGGAAATAAGCTGCCTTCCACGAAATCCCTCTATGCTGAAAAAGACCGACTTATTGAATTGCGAAATATGCAACGGGAAGATTTTTCTAACCGCCGGAATTATGAACGGGAGTTTCGTACCGTGTCTGCCAATATTGATATGATCCTTGGGAAGAGCTACGAACAGGAACAGCAGATTGAGAAAGAACAGAATTTATAAATTTCCTGTTTTCATGCTTTCTAAAAAGAGGTATTATATAAAAAAACGCAGGAGGTATATTCAAATGAAAGCACATAAATATTGGTCACTTGGTGCATTGGCAGCCATGATTGGAACCTTTTATACCGGCTATAAAAACATGAAAACTGCTCACAAATATTTTGCTTGCAGCTCTCTTCTCTGCATGATTATGGCTATCTACTCCGGTCATAAAATGATTTCTGGTAAATCCAGAAAAAAGAAAAATTCTGTTTCTAAAGAATCTGCAGAATAATCAAAACTAAAGAAATGTTTACATAGGATTGCCTGATGGAATAAATATTTTCCATCAGGCAATCTTGCTATTTTACATCTTTTTTCAATCTGTCGTATAATATATGTAATCCTGTAATCCCATCAAATGAAAACAGTCCTTCTTATCAAACGTTATTATAAGTTTAACCGCAACATTTTTTCTTCCCAGAACAATTTCATACTCTGTTGATTGTTGATAAGAGAGGAATAAATGATGATACACAATCAACAACTGTTCTCATCTATATTTTCCGCAACTCCCTTTATTTTCATAATAAAATTAAGAAAGGCCCTGCACTTGGCAGAGCCTCCCAGCATTTTCTTTTGAGAGCTTTTGCTCCCTAGCCAGATTGTGGTAAATGCTAAACCCTTATAAAGCTGGTAAGGCACTGCCTCCTGGCACAACACCTTACTTCAACGCTTGACAGACACTCCTGTTGCCTGTTGTTAATATTATATTAACTTGCCACCATGAATATGTCAATTACTTTTCTACTATAATTTACACTATAATTTTATAGCTGTTTGTATGAATATAGATTCTCTAACAATTTCCATATTTCATTCTCCATTTTCATACTATTATTCTGCTCTTATTTATGTCTTTTTCTGCAATATGTTCTTCGAAAGCTACTATACCCTCAATTTCAAAATTGAATTCCAACTGTGAACTCGGAACATAATAAAAATGTTCCATAATAAATTTCACAAATTTCATCGGTGATATTGGACGATCTACAGGAATTCTACAATTTTTATATCCCCCTAAAGTAATATGTGAATATGGATGATGCAGTTCGCTCTCCTCCGGATCTCGATTGTAATCAGCTCGAATAATCACAGGCAATACAGATTTATTTAAAATATCTCCGTAAATATAGTCAACATCGTATAATTCCGGATCATTCTGATAAAGTTCATACGACGGTGATGGATAATACCCCAATCTGTGCGAAATCAATTCTTTTCCCGTTCTATTAAAGCGATACATCAACTGTATGATACCGCCATCTGGCAATTTAACATTATAATTATGATTTTTTTCTATTTCATCATAAATTGTACTGTAATCCATATTCCTTAAATATAACGAAATATTTTGATATTTTTCCCATACAATATCCATTTGTTGAATTACAGGATAGTTATATTCTTCTGCCAGTCCACATCTGATCAATTCCCTTGTAACTTTCTTTAACTCTCGAAATACTTTTTCTTGTTCTTTCAATTATACAGCACATCCTTTAAGCGATTCACAGTATCTTCATCTAAATCTTCTTTTCGAATTTCTCCATTTGCAAGTTTACTGGTAATATCCGCCAGATTAGAATTGCTTTTTCTGATATCTCTTAATTCATTTTGAGTCATGTCTCTATGAATAATTCTCATATTCTTTCGTTGTGATTTGTCCGGGTACGTGAACTCTAATTGAAAATTCCTTTCCTTAACGCTGTTAAACTCCTGTATTAACAGATCCATATCATCTCCGATTCCGCTAACCCGTACCCATGCCTTCGATCTTGTCATAGCAGTAAATATAATATTTCGTTTTCTTGATAAGTTGATGCCTCTTGCGCAAAGATTCGCATTTATCAGATAAACAATTGCTGCTTCATTTCCTTTTGCTCTGTAAATCTGAGAGATTGCAATAGAATCCTCCTGAAAAAAATCATCTGGTGTTGTCTGTACCCCAACAATATGCGATTTAATTCCCTTTTCCATTAATTTAACACGGATATGTGACACGTAACTCTTCGTAATTTTGGGATCAGGGTGAATGATCATAATGTCCTGATATCTTAATTCTTCATCATGCAGATTTTTTTCGATATCTTCAACTATCCAATCCGCTTCCTGTACATTATTTTCAAATCTTCTAAATTGTATAAGATCGTCAATTGACGAATGATCCTCTAAAAATGCAGGACTTGTTTCTTCTGTTCTATATAGCGTTACAAATTCTCCATCTCTGATCACACCTTCTTTCACTGTATATCCAATATCTTCCCATAACTGTTTATCTTCAAATAATTGAACTAACGATGTTTCCTCCCGTGCCTCTTTTTTTCTGTAAATTCCAAATCCCAGGCTGTGTGCTGTAATAAGAACTGGTCTTGAATTACGATAACATTTTGATAAGACAATATCCTCCGCCTTACCATTACTGTTATCAAGCACTACATTCGGCCGTCCATTACTGTATCCAAAAATGTCTTCCGGAGATTCAACGTTTTTGTTATCCAGGCTTTGGAGTTCATCATATGCATATACAAGCATACGGCTTTCATGTGGGAGTGACATATAACACATCTGAAGAAAATATTTTGAAAAATCCTGTGCTTCGTCTACTAAAATCACATCATACAATGGCTGGGGATTCGTTACTGATTCTACGGCTTCTTCACATACTCTGTCAAAAGCAGATGAATTTCTTCCATATTTCTGGCACGCATCCATATAATCATAACAAACTAGATTATTTGCCTTACAAAAATTGAAATACAGACCTTCTGAATTTTTACTTCCCCATGCATGAATTATTTTAATTCTGCTCCAATCAGGTTCCTCATTTGTATTTTCAACAATAAAGTTTGTGATCAGTTGAATAAATTGACCCTTTAATGCCCGGCTGTTAAATGTAACTGCTATCATCTTATTTTCATACATAGTATACAGATATGCTACCTTTAATGCCAGAACAATTGTTTTTCCCGATCCTGCCAGACCCCGGATTCGTTGAACACCTTCTACCGTTTCAATGACTGCCTTACTTTGATACTTGTCCAGGCAGGAAATCTGGTCTTCAATTGCTTTTAATTTTGATCCCCTTGACGAAGCCTTCTGAAGATTTTTTCTGCCACCTCTTTTTTTCAGTTGTGAAATCATCTGAATCGCTTCCAATAATTTCTTATAATATTCTTCGCCCTGTTTCCATTCCAGACTTTCTAAATATTCCTTTACTTCTTCTATTGATGTACAAATTTCATCACTCTTCGTTTTATAAAGGGGTGCATAAGACAGTACATTAATCGGCACTTGTAAAACTCGTCTTTTTGACAGATATCCATATCTTTTCAGCTTGGCTTCCATATTATTATATAGTTCATCCAATAACTGAATTTTATCTTCCATATTTTCTTCTGCTAATGTTTCCAGATCAAAAAGTACAATACCCGTCTGTTCGCTCACTAACAATGCATCAACTTTAATTTTTCCATCAATTCCCCCTAAAACAGGGTAGCCCAAATAAAAATATCCGTCTAATCCCATTGTTTCCAAAAGATTTATAATTTCATTTGCAAGCACCTGTTTAGATGTAACTCCATTTACAATTGTAAGCATCTTATCACCCTTTACTTTTAATATGTCATGTTTTTCTGTATATCATTTCTATCATATTGTCACACAGGGAAATTAAATAACCGAACGGTTAACGATTTTTCTCAGATATATGTCTCATATATAGCAGATATACTACCGATTGTCAATCATTGACAAGACATTTCTTCATCTCTTTCTCCATCGTGCATACTAATAAGATCTGTCTTATCCACATATATTCTGGAATTCAGAGCAAACTGAAATGCACTATTGTCTGGATTCACAAATCTTCCCCTGCTTTATTCTTTTTTATTTTTCCCTCATGGAATCAGATTCCAATGTGCACGTATTTATCTTTTGAAACACTATTGTTTTATTTTTCCCACCCGTTCTCTTTACCAATTCATCCTGCCCTATAATTTTTATCAGATTGATAATCTTCTTTTTATAATCCTCTTTATCGGTGTAAAAAATTATTATCTTAACATTTTCGTTTAAAATAAATTTTCTTAATATATCCTTATCCGTAATGTCTAATGAATGTCCAAATATAAAAACTTTATGGTACTTAACTACTCTGTGATGCTTTTTAACTATTCCATTCTCTTTAACGATTGCTGATATTTCATATATTTTTTTCTCAGACTGAATTTCCTCAAGCCAGCCTTCATATAAGCCCCCTGTTTCCTTATGTATTCTTTGAAAAAATTTCTTAAATTCTATAAATTCGAGGTCTTTATCTCTCGCATCTCCTTCCAGATATTCATCAATTCCAAGCACCATATTTGTAGATTGGATATCATTCCTTAAATCAGCTTTTCCATGCACATAATCAAACTCCAAAAACGGATGTTCTCCGTATATCCTCTGATATGTACATGTATAGTTGAACGATAAAATTTTGTCCAAATATGGCAAGTTTTTTATATCTGGCAGTCCATTTCCCAGCATAAAATTGCTAATATAATCTGAGAGATAAATTTCAAGTGCACGTGTAAGTTTATTCAGATCTTCCAGAAGTTTCTGTTTCCAAAAGTCAATTTCTTCTTTTTTCCAGACATGGGTCGCCATTCCTGATGAACTATCCATCTTTTCCAAAAATAGTGCAAGAACGTTTAATTGCCTTTGTGAAAGCACCGTTCCTACGCCTCCCTTTTGTATGGTCTCTTGTATATCCCTGCTTACACTGTTGAATGTCTGTATAATCAGGGAAATTTCACTTTCAAAGTCAATCCACCCGTCTTTTCCTTTTTGCTCTCTGCTTTTATACACCTCTGAAAAATATTTAATCCATGCATTATCCTTGCACAAATCACTTAACTCATGAATTGTTTTTCTTGATTGATCATATAAATACTGATCAAATTCAGAATCTTGTTTACTGTTAAATAAGTCTGTAAAATACTTATAGCAATTGATATCCTCTCCCGCAATCAATTCTAATCCTGAACTTTCTTGTGCCTTATGCTTGTAAAAAAAATCTATAAACTTCAGAAAATCCGCATATTTCGTGGGCAAACCATGTGCCAAATCAAATCCATTTCCTACTATTAAAATATTCATCCTTTGTCCTTTACTGGTTATGAATTTCCACTTAAATCTACAACATCGCCTCTAGTCTATGTTCCAGTTCTATTTTTTGTTTAACATGATCCTTCCAGTAATCCTCATGCCGCCGTATAAATAACTGTATCTTCCTGATACTTTGAGTCACGCTTTCATCCGCCTCTATAATCTGCTTTTCCTGCCCTGCCAGTACAATATAAAATATCTGCGTTATATCATAGAAAAAAGCGCAACACATATGTGTCGTTTTCTCATACCATGCATACATATCTTTTTCTAATATTTTTTCGTAATTTAAAAAACTAAGTTTCCACTCCTCCTTATTTTTCAAATCATATTGAAGAGAATTCAAAATTAAACTAAAGTAACCAGAAAACCATATTTCTCTTAAATTCTCATGTTTTTTCTTCTTTTTCTCGAACAATAAATTCCAATTCTCCAAAATATCTTTACTTATATTTTCTAAGATATATTTTTTTGATGTATCCGATAACCTTTCAAATTCCCAAGCCACAATATCCTCTTTATGATTCTGCAGCATCA
>NZ_JBWJVP010000282.1:0-2515 GCF_056339915.1 Blautia sp. ZXY-1-B12
AATTCAACATGCTATCCAGTTGACAGTGTCCAGTGGCTTTCTGCGGATGACAGTATTGTTTCCGTAGACCAGAATGGTAAACTGTCCTGCAAAAAAGGCGGGTAATACAACAATTACGCTGAAGATCGGAGATATTTCGGCACAGAAAGAGGTTACCGTTACATCAAAGGCGGCACCACGGCCTACAGCAACCCCGAAGCCTACCGCGACGCCAAAACCTACCGCAACACCAAAACCTACCGCAACGCCAAAACCGACAGCAACGCCAAAACCGACAGCAACGCCAAAACCGACAGCAACACCAAAACCTACTGCGACACCAAAACCTACCGCACTCTCAACTAACGCAAAAACCAACGGGTGAAAAGAGTGGTAAATGTGGGGATGATGCACGTGGACATTAAAAGATGGGGTTTTAACTATTTCTGGTTACGGAAGGATATATGAATATTACTTTTCCGGAGATCGATATGAGAAATACAGATTTCCTTATATTGATGAAATTAAAGAGGTTGTAATAGGCAATTCCATATATTATATTGAAAAATATGCATTTTCAAATTGCCCAAATCTTGAGAAAGTAACGGTTGGAAACTATGTAGCGTGTATTGGATACAATGCGTTTGCCGATGATCCTAAGCTGGTAGATGTCAAGCTGGGAAATAGCGTAGAGGAATTGTGGGCAGATGTATTCTCCGGAACAGGCATTACAGAGCTTGAACTCCCTGCTTCCATAAATGATGCAACATTTTTCAATGCTTTCCGCGGAATGACAAATCTGAAGAAATTCAAGGTAGCAAGTGGTAATAAGGTATATAAGGCTGTGGATGGAGTCCTGTATAAAAAAGAAGGGAAAGGCTACTATCTGATAGCAGTTCCCGCTAAGAAAACCGGAGAATACACGGTACCGGACGATGTAACAAGGATCACAGCAAATGCATTTGATCATAGTCATTTAAACAAGATCGTAATTTCCGATTCTGTAAAGACACTTAATGATTTCTGTTTGAGCAATTGTGAGAATCTACAATCAATCACGTTTGGTAATGGAGTAAAAACTCTTACCCAGATGCTTTGTGTTGGATGTACGCAAATTACGGAAGTAATAATTCCGGAAGGAATCGAGACGCTTGAGGGATATGTATTCTGTGACGCAAAATTGCTGAAGAGTGTAACACTGCCTTCCACGATCAAGGAAGTGGGAGAGCGCTGTTTCCCTGATACTACAAAAATAATCAGAACAACTACGCCGAAACCAACGTCCACACCGAAGCCAACGGCGACACCGAAACCAACGGCAACGCCAAAGCCCACGGCGACACCGAAACCAACGGCAACGCCGAAACCAACGGCCACACCGAAGCCCACTGCAACGCCAAAGCCAACAGCAACACCGAAGCCGACAGATACACCGAAGCCTACGGATACGCCGAACCCGATAGGACCTACAAAGGCCCCGGAACCTACTCAGGCTCCTGTGAAAAAGCCAAAGAATACTACAAGTCTCAAAACGAAATCAGGAAGAAAGAAGACGCTTGTTGTATCCTGGAAGCCGTCGAAGTCCGTAAGCGGATATCAGGTGCAGTACAGTCTGAAGAAAAATATGAAAAAGCCAAAGACAACGACAGCTGGCAAAAAAACAACGGAGATCACATTTAAAAATCTCCGCAGCAATAAAAACTATTATATCCGTATCCGTACATACAAAACAGTTAACGGAAAGAGATATTACTCTGACTGGAGCAAGGTTAAAAAAGTCAAAGTGAAATAAGATTTTCCCTGTCAGCCGGTATGAGACAGAATGTACCGGCCTGACAGGGATTTTTGTATAGAAATATTTCTGAACATGGGTTTCGTGTATAATAGAAAATACATAATTCGTTTGGAGGTGGAAGAATGAGGCTGTGGACGACAATGCCTGCAAGAGTATACAAAGAAACAATTGAGAAAACAGGAATCTACCAGTGCGATCCGGATAAGAGCGAAGTACTTACCTGGGACGATCTCCGGCCGGCAGTTTGCCAATGCATATGACTGGATGTCCGGGTATATGACAGAAAAGATTGGACCGCCTCCGGAAGGCATTAAATATCCGGTATGGGCGTGGTACAGGCTCCGCACAAGACAGGCCCGTCCTGACCTGCGATGGGTGGAATTTCGGGGCGCCGCAAAGGAGATGGTGCTGATCGAACTGGAGAGAAAGGAGACTTCCCAGGTCGTTCTCTCTGACTGAAGAGATCTGGACGGTCGCACAGCGTAACGATACGGCATGGTGTAGAAAACGAGGGCGAAGAACTGGACTGGTACTATAATCCGGATATGGAAGGAAAGGAAAAATTCAAGAAAGAGTCCTGGTACAGGGTATTCGAGATCCATCAGGCTCCTCATGTGCAGGCAACTTTCTGGGAGCTTAGAAAAGAAGAGGTCAAAAAGATCTGGAAGTACGACAAATAAGCCGTCCGTTTGGGCGGCTTTTTTTCGGCAGGAGAGAAGTATCTCCTGCTATCAATCTGTC
>NZ_JBWJVP010000283.1:0-15231 GCF_056339915.1 Blautia sp. ZXY-1-B12
GCCGTTTATCAAAGAGAAAACCTTTGGTCAGGAGACTTTTTCTGTCACAGAATATACTATGAGTGAGATTATTGCCTCTGTCTATGAAAAGATGGAGAAGACAGGCCTGAAAGAAGGGATTCTTTTTATTGATGAGATCAACTGTGTATCAGAGACCCTGGCGCCTATGATGCTGCAGTTTCTTCAGGGAAAGACCTTTGGCAATCAGAAAGTACCGGAGGGATGGGTGATCGTGACAGCAGGAAACCCGCCGGAATACAATAAATCTGTCCGTGAATTTGATGTGGTAACTCTTGACAGAATCAAGAGGATTGATGTGCAGCCAGACTTTGAAGTATGGAAAGAATATGCCTATGAGCAGGGGATCCACCCTGCTGTGATCTCTTATCTGGAACTTCGCAGAAAGAATTTCTACAGAATGGAGAACACAGTAGACGGACGGATTTTTGCCACTGCCAGAGGCTGGGAAGATCTTTCTAGGCTGATACAGGTATATGAAACACTGGATAAAGAAGTGGACAGAGAGGTGGTATATCAGTATATCCAGCATCCAATGATCGCAAAAGATTTTGCCGCATATCTGGCATTATGCAATAAGTATAAGACAGACTATGCAGTGGAGGATCTGCTTCAGGGTAAATGGACACCGATCACTCTGGGTAAGATCCGCAATGCTTCACTGGATGAGCATCTGAGTATTGTTGGTCTGCTGAACGGAAAGCTCAGCCAGTTATTTGCAGACTGTTATTTTATGGATGCCTATGTGACAAAGCTCTATGGTTACATGACAGAATACAGAGATAACCTTCCGGAAATGACGCTGGAATCCATTTATAAAAAGGCAGAAAATGATTTTCAGACTACAAAAAAATCTGAGCTTCTCACTAAAAATGAAGAAAAAGTATTTATCCGTACAGTGGATTTTCTTGAGAAATTATGGATAGAACTGAGGGGAGAAACTGGTTCTGAAGATAAAACAGAGAATAATAAAGCTGTTGAAATTTCAGAAAAAGATACCTATGAGCGGGCAAAAACAGCTTTTGCAACGGAGGCTGACAGTCTGGAAACTCAGACAGAATATATCTCTCAGACGCTTCAGAATGTTTTTGATTTTATGGAAGCTGCCTTTGGTGATAGCCAGGAAATGGTAGCATTTATTACGGAACTGAATGCAAACTTTTACAGTATCTGGTTTATCCGGGAAAATGGTTCTGACCAGTATTACCGTCACAACAAGGGACTACTGTTTGATGACAGACAGAAACTGATCCTGGGACAAATGGAGGAACTGGAGAACACGATGAAGCGGGGACTAAAAAATTAATTTTTATGCCAATTAGCATTGGATTTTCAGATAAATCGTGGTATGCTGATGAATAGAATTATGATTTGAGTGAAAAATATCAGGAATGCAGGCGCATTTGACTGTGCAGCAGTAGAACGATATGGAATCACTAGAAAAAACGAGGAGGAATATAAAATGGAATTAGAAGTATTAAGAAAAGATATGGTTGCAGCTATGAAAGCCAAAGATAAAGTAACAAAAGAAGCAGTCTCCTCTCTGATCTCTGCGGTAAAGAAGGTAGCGATCGATGAGGGATGCCGTGATGAGATTAAGAGTGATCTGGTGGACAGAGTTATTCTGAAAGAGTTGAAAACTGTGAAAGAACAGCTGGATACCTGCCCGGAGAGCCGCGAAGATCTGAAGGCTGAATATCAGGCAAGATATGATGTGATCGCCAAATATGCGCCAAAACAGATGGATGCAGCAGAGGTAAAAGCATATCTGGAAGAAAAATTTGCAGATGTGATTGCGACGAAAAATAAGGGTCAGATCATGAAGGCTGTTATGGCTGATATGAAGGGAAAAGCAGACGGAAAGGTGATTAATCAGGTTGTGGCAGAGCTCTGCAAATAATGTGTTATCTTAACCGAATCAAGTAAGTCCCCTGCTTCAATTGCGAAAAGCAATAAGCAGTGGGTGGGACTATGTGAAGAATAGGATCATCCAGCAGATTTGGTATGCAGAAAGCTGGATAGTTATCAAAATAGCCGCAGTATGCTGGAATGTCCGGATACTGCGGTATTTTATTAGGAGGTGAATATATATGGAGTTTCAGCATGAACTGATCATTCCTAATGAGGGATTTCCGTTTAAGGTTTTTCTTTTTGAAGGAGGAAATGGCAATTATGTGCGTGAGAAGCACTGGCATACGTCTGTAGAGATTTTTGCTGTGATGGAGGGGCGCCTGGATTTTTTTGTAAATAAGGATGAATATCCGCTGAAAGCTGGAGAGCAGATAATCATTAATTCCAATGAGACCCACTCTATCCATGCTGTGGAGAAAAATAAAACAGTAGTTCTGCAGATTCCTCTGAAACAGTTTGAGAATTATTTTACTGCCCAGAGATATATCCGTTTTCGGGGGCAGGAGGAGCTGGTGGATAAGAAACTGGCTTCTTTGCTTCGTAAATTATATCATGTGTATTTCGAGCGGAAAATTGGATATGAGTTCCGGACAATTTCTATTTTTTACGAGATTATGTATATCCTGGTGAAGGATTACCGTGTGACAGAGACCAGGGAGAAGGATATCCGACACAGCCGCCGTCTGGATGCATTGTCAAAAATCACCACATATATGCGTGAGCATTACAGGGAGGAACTGAAGCTTTCTGATGTGGCGGCTACTTTTGGATACTCGGATGCATATTTGTCGCGAATGTTCCAAAAATATGCAAAAATCAACTATAAAACTTATCTGCAGGATATCCGTATGGCATATGCGTACAGGGATTTGCTGAATACAGACCATACAATTAGTCAGATTGCACTAGATAATGGATTTTGCAGCAGCAGGGGTTTTTCCGGGGAATTTCAGAAAAGATATGGGGTACTTCCAAGTGAGATGCGAAAACAGATAAATGAAAAAGGTCAAAAAAACGCTATAGATTAGACAAGAAAACTGGCGAAAAGTACCCTTTATTCTGATATATTCTAAGCACAGTCAAGAAAACGTAATATCTACAGAATATAAGGAGGTTTTTGAAGTGAAAATTCAGAATGTAACAGATGCTTCCTTCCGTAAATATGGAAAGGTGCTTGAAGGGTATGACTTCAGTGCTCTTCTCAAAGAAATGAAACATACACCGGTTCCGGATGATGTGGTTTATGTACCATCTGTTGAGGAGCTGGAAGCTCTGGATGTAGCAAAAGCACTGCAGAATAAAGGATTTGGCGGAATCCCGATCGAAATTGGATACTGCAACGGACATAATAAGAAATTAAATGCAGTAGAATATCACCGCAGTTCAGAGATCAATGTAGCGGTAACAGATCTGGTGCTGCTTATCGGAAGTCAGCAGGATATCACAGATGATTTTACATATGATACTTCTAAGATCGAAGCATTCCTGGTACCTGCAGGAACAGGTATTGAAGTATATGCAACTACACTTCATTATGCGCCATGCAATGTACAGGATGGCGGTTTCCAGTGTGTAGTCGTACTTCCGGCAGGAACCAATACAGATCTTACATTTGAGACAGCTAAGACAGGCGAGGACAGCCTGCTGACAGCTAAGAACAAATGGCTCATTGCACATGAAGATGCGGCAATCGAGGGTGCAGTAAACGGACTTCGTGGAGAGAATATCACCATTGACTGAGTTGCTCGGAATCTGTGGCAGTAGAGTATCAGAATATAGTAAATGAATAACAAAATCATATAAATACATATCAAATATGGAGGAATTTATATTATGAACAATATACCAGTAGTAAAACTTGGATTAATCGCAGTAAGCCGTGACTGTTTTCCGATTCAGCTTTCTGAAAAGAGACGTGCAGCAATCAAGGAAACTTATAAAGGTGAACTTTATGAATGTCCTGTAACTGTTGAGAACGAGAAGGATATGGAGAAAGCTCTTGAAGATGTAAACAAAGCAGAGTGTAATGCGCTGGTTGTTTTCCTTGGAAACTTCGGACCTGAAACTCCTGAAACTCTGATCGCAGAGAGATTTGACGGACCTTGTATGTATGTAGCAGCAGCAGAAGGTGACGGTGATATGATCAACGGCAGAGGTGATGCTTACTGTGGTATGCTTAACTGCTCCTACAACTTAAAAATGCGTCATCTGAAAGCATATATTCCGGAATATCCTGTTGGAACAGCAGATGATATTGCAAAGATGATCGCTGATTTCGTACCGGTTGCACGTGCAGTCATCGGTGTCAGCAATCTTAAGATCATTACTTTCGGACCACGTCCACAGGACTTCTTCGCATGCAACGCACCTATTAAAGGCCTCTATGAGCTGGGTGTTGAGATTGAAGAGAACTCAGAGCTTGATCTTCTTGTTTCTTTCAAAGAGCATGAAAATGATCCTCGTATCCCGGAAGTTTGTGCAGATATGGCAAAAGAGATGGGCGAAGGCAAATATTATGCTGACCTTAATGTGAAAATGGCACAGTTTGAGCTTACACTTCTTGACTGGGCAGAGGCTCATAAGGGAGCAAGAAAATACGTTGCATTTGCTGACAAATGTTGGCCTGCATTCCCGTCACAGTTTGGATTTGAACCTTGCTATGTAAATAGCCGTCTGGTTTCCAGAGGAATTCCGGTATCCTGTGAGGTTGATATCTACGGAGCACTCAGCGAGTACATCGGACTTTGCATTTCCAATGATGCAGTTACACTGCTTGATATCAACAACTCTGTTCCACAGTATATCTATGATGAAGATATTAAAGGAAAATACGATTATAAGCTTACTGATACATTTATGGGATTCCATTGTGGAAATACTCCTGCATGCAAGATGTGTGATTCCAGAGCTGTTAAATATCAGCTGATCCAGCACAGACTTCTTGAGCCGGCAGGATCTGAACCAGACTTCACAAGAGGAACTCTTGAAGGTGATATCGCTGCATCTGACATTACATTCTATCGTTTACAGTGCAATTCCGAGGGCGAGCTGGTTTCTTATGTTGCAGAAGGTGAAGTACTGGATGTACCTACAAGATCATTCGGTGGTATCGGTATTTTCGCAATCAAAGAAATGGGAAGATTCTACCGTCACGTACTGATCGAGGGCAACTATCCGCATCATGGAGCAGTTATGTTTGGACATTACGGAAAAGCATTCTATGAGGTAGTGAAATTCCTTGGACTGGATGTTAAGAAGATTGGATATAACCAGCCGGCAGGTGTAAGATACCCGACAGAAAATCCATGGGGTTAATGAGAAATCAGTAAAACGGATTATTAATGTTCATGTGAAGTGAATGAATCTGAATACAGAATAAATAAACTGACACTATATTAAAGGCATCCCGGGGCTTTGCTCTGGGATGTATTAGATTAGAAATAGAAAAGGAGAGCACTTATGTATTATATTGGTATTGACCTTGGTACTTCCGCTGTAAAACTTCTTCTTATGGAAGAATCAGGAAAAATCTGTAACATCGTATCCAGAGAATATCCTTTATTCTTCCCACATCCGGGCTGGTCTGAGCAGAAACCGGAAGACTGGTTTGCACAGAGTATGGAAGGTATGAAAGAGCTGACAAAGGATATCGACAGAGCGCAGGTAGCAGGAATTGGTTTTGGCGGCCAGATGCATGGTCTGGTAACACTTGACAAGGATGATAATGTGATCCGTCCTGCAATCCTCTGGAATGACGGACGTACAGGCGAAGAGACAGAATATCTGAATACAGTGATCGGAAAAGACAAACTTTCACAGTATACAGCAAATATTGCTTTCGCAGGCTTCACAGCACCGAAGATCCTCTGGATGCAGAAAAATGAGCCTGAGAACTTTAAGAAGGTAGTAAAGATTATGCTTCCTAAGGATTATCTGGCATATCGTCTGTCCGGTTCTTTTTGTACAGATGTTTCTGATGCTTCCGGTATGCTTCTTCTTGATGTGAAGAACCGCTGCTGGTCAAAAGAAATGCTGGAGATCTGTGGAATCACAGAAGAGCAGCTTCCGAAACTGTATGAGAGTTGGGAAGTAGTAGGAACTCTGAAACCTGAGATTGCGAAAGAACTTGGATTCAGTGAGAATGTAAAAGTTGTTGCAGGTGCAGGTGACAATGCGGCAGCTGCTGTAGGAACAGGTACAGTTGGTGACGGTCAGTGTAATATTTCTCTTGGAACATCCGGAACTGTGTTTATTTCCAGTAAAAACTTTGGTGTGGACGAAAATAACGCACTTCATTCTTTTTGTCATGCAGATGGAAGCTATCATCTGATGGGATGCATGCTCAGCGCAGCTTCCTGTAACAAATGGTGGGCAGAGGAGATTCTTCAGACAAAGGATTTCGCAGCAGAGCAGGCTCCAATTCAGAAGCTGGGAGAGAATCATGTATTCTTCCTTCCATATTTGATGGGAGAACGTTCACCTCATAATAATCCTGATGCAAGAGGTGTATTCTTCGGGATGTCCATGGACAGCACAAGAGCAGACATGACACAGGCTGTTCTGGAAGGTGTTGCCTTTGGTCTTCGTGATTCCCTGGAAGTTGCAAGAGGCCTTGGAATCAAGATTGAGAGAACCAAGATCTGCGGTGGCGGAGCTAAGAGCCCACTGTGGAAGAAGATTATTGCAAACGTTATGAACCTGAAGGTTGATGTTCTGGAGAACGAAGAAGGACCGTCCATGGGTGGAGCTATGCTGGCAGCAGTAGGCTGTGGTGCTTACCCGGATGTAGAAACCATCGGTAAGAAATTTGCCAAAGTTGTTGATACAGTAGAACCGGATCCTGAACTGGTTGCAAAATATGAAGAGAGATATCAGAAGTTCAGAACTCTGTATCCGGCGATGAAGCCATTGTTCTAATCGAATATCTGCCTGACATACTGGGGTTGTTGTGCTTATTTAGCACAACAACCCCATTTTGACGTACATCTGATGATGACCAATCACCATAGCCTATTTGATTATGACATATCAGGAAAAGGGCAGCTTCAGGAATTCTTCCATGGCTCTGCTGATATAGCGGCCTTTCTTCCAGTAAAAAAACACAGTGCGTTTACTGCTCTGACCGGGCAGCTTATAAAAAACAAGTTCTGAATTTGTTGGAACTCTGGAGAGCAGAAGATCCCCGATGAAAGTGATACCCATTCCCAAACATGCAATATTATAGGCAGTCATCTGCTGATCCAGGCGAAATACTACAGAAGGCGAAAAGTGATTTTCCTGACAAATGGTAAGTGCACGCTTACCGGTATCATTATCTGAACGAAGAATAATAAATGGTTCGTTCTCGAATTTGTTTAATGGAACAGAAGGAATATGAGAAGAACGGAACTGCCCGTTCCGGATTTCCTCAATAGGAATCTGATATTTCTGCAGTCTGGTATTGATTGAATAATTTTTGGGAACTGCAAGAAGAAGTTGTTCTTTCTGGTAGATATAACGTTCAAAAATCTGGTTATCCAGAATACAGTTATCAATCACCAGATCTAACTTTCCGGCCTGGAGAAACTGGGATAGCTTTGCTGTACTTTCTTCTACAAGAGAAATTTGAACATGGGGGAATTTTTGGGAAAAATCAGCAATAAGGGGAGGCAGAATCCACGAAGAAAAAAAGTTACTGCCACCTACATTAAGAGTTCCTGTTTTGAGATTTCCCAGATCCAGTAGGTAGTTTTCGAGATTATTTTCAATATCCATGACTTTTTCAACAGCCTGTATATAATGTTTTCCGACTTCAGTTAACTGCAAAGGTTTGGTACTTCGATCAAAAATAGGATAACCAATGCGGTTTTCCACACGTTTTACATTTGCACTTAAAGAAGGCTGCGAAATGAAAAGAGCAGCAGCAGCTTTGGAAAAGCTTTTTTCCTTGTATACCTCATAGATGTATTCCATTCCCTGAAACATATAAATTCCTCCGATATATAACTTAAACACTATATATTTTATAAAAATATATGTATTTGATTATATTATAGCAGAGATATATAATGAGGGCAAATACATGGGAGGGCGAATAACTATGAAAAAAACAGACTATCGTGTAGAAAGGGATTCTATTGGTGTAAAGGATATTCCGGAAGATGTATATTATGGAGTACAATCCTTACGTGCGGCTGAAAATTTTCACATTACGGGGCTGAATATGCATCCGGAAATTATTAACAGTCTTGCATACATAAAAAAAGCAGCAGCGATAACCAATTGTGAGGTGGGGCTTCTTGAGAAGAAAAAAGCACAGGCGATTGTCCAGGCATGTGATGAAATTGTTTCAGGGAAATTCCATAATGAATTTATTGTGGATCCTGTTCAGGGAGGAGCTGGCACATCTTTAAATATGAATGCCAATGAAGTAATTGCAAATCGCGCGATTGAGATACTGGGAGGAAAAAAGGGCGATTATACAATTATAAATCCTAACGATGATGTGAATTGTGGACAGTCTACCAATGACGTGATTCCTACTGCCGGTAAAATGACTTCTCTTCGTTTGTTGCAGAATCTGAAAAAACAGCTTCTTCGCCTCTATGATGCTCTTAATGAAAAAGCTACAGAGTTTGATCACATAATAAAAATGGGGCGTACACAGATGCAGGATGCAGTACCAATTCGTCTGGGACAGGAATTTAAGGCATATTCGGTAGCAATCATGCGTGATATCCACAGAATGGATAAAGCAATGGATGAAATGCGGACTCTTAATATGGGAGGTACTGCTATTGGAACAGGAATTAATGCAGATGAGGGCTATCTGAGAAGAATTGTTCCAAATCTCACTGAAATATCGGGAATGGACTTTATACAGGCTTTTGATCTGATTGATTCCACTCAGAATCTGGATCCATTTGTAGCCGTTTCCGGTGCTGTGAAAGCATGTGCGGTAACTCTTTCCAAAATGTCAAATGATCTCCGTCTGATGTCCTCCGGTCCACGTACTGGTTTTGGGGAGATTAATCTTCCGGCAAAACAGAATGGTTCCTCTATTATGCCAGGTAAAGTTAATCCGGTTATTCCTGAAGTAGTGAATCAGGTTGCTTTTAATATTATTGGTAATGATGTTACCATTACCATGGCTGCAGAGGCTGGTCAGCTGGAATTAAATGCGTTTGAGCCGATTATTTTCTATTGCATGTTTCAGTCTATCGATACTCTTGGCTATGCAGTCCAGACATTGGTAGATAATTGTATTGTAGGAATTACGGCAAATGAAGAAAGATGCCGTTATCTGGTAGAAAACAGTGTAGGTATTATCACTGCAATCAGCCCCCATCTTGGATATCAGAAGGCTGCGGATATTGCAAAAAAGGCAATTAAGACAGGCGAATCTGTAAGAAGTCTGATTCTGAAAGAAAAGCTTATGGACGAGGATGAACTTAATCGCATTCTGGATCCGATCCATATGACGGAACCTGGTATTTCCGGAAAAGATTATCTTATAAAAAAATAAAGAAAAAAACAGGCGGGAAAATCTTCCCGCCTGTAAAATCGTCTGGACACATATCATATATAAATATGATTTTTATATTTTTGAATTATTCGATTGATTTCAACCGGATTAGAACAGACCTGTGATCTTACCTGTCTCGTCTACGTCGATTCTCTCAGCAGCCGGAACTTTAGGAAGACCTGGCATTGTCATGATCTCGCCTGTAAGAGCTACGATGAATCCTGCACCAGCGGAAATCTTCAGGTTACGTACTGTAACTTCGAAGTCAGTAGGAGCACCCAGTTTAGTCTGGTCATCTGTTAAGCTGTACTGTGTCTTAGCTACACAGATCGGGCAGTTGCCAAAGCCAAGAGCTTCTAACTGTTTCGCCTGTTTCTGAGCGTTAGCTGTCAGAACTACTTTCTTACCGCCATATACTTTCTGAACGATCTGGTTCAGTTTGTCTTCGATAGAACCTTCCAGTTCATATGCATAGGAGAAGTCGTTTGGTTCTTCAACAAGACGGATAACTTCTTCTGCAAGTTTGATTCCGCCTTCGCCGCCTTTTGCCCATACTTCAGAAAGAGCAACGTTAACGCCCAGTTCTTTACATTTAGCTTCTACAAAGTCAAGCTCTGCTTTTGTATCTGTAGGGAATGCGTTGATAGCAACAACACATGGAAGTTTGTATACGTTTTTGATGTTGGAAACGTGTTTTAACAGGTTCGGGATACCTTTTTCAAGAGCTTCCAGGTTTTCATTGTTAAGGTCAGCTTTAGCAACGCCGCCGTTGTATTTCAGGGCACGTACTGTAGCTACGATTACAACTGCGCTTGGTTTTAAACCAGCCATACGGCATTTGATATCAAGGAATTTCTCAGCACCAAGGTCAGCACCGAAACCAGCTTCTGTGATTGCATAATCAGCAAGCTTCATAGCCATCTTTGTAGCTGTTACAGAGTTACATCCATGAGCGATGTTTGCGAATGGTCCGCCATGTACGATTGCAGGAACGTGTTCCAGAGTCTGTACAAGGTTTGGTTTCAGAGCATCTTTTAACAGGGCTGTCATAGCGCCTTCTGCGTGAAGGTCACCTGCTGTTACAGGTTTCTGCTCGGAAACTTTTCCGTATGTATATCCGATGATGATCTTGGATAATCTTTCTTTCAGGTCTTTGATGTCGCTTGCAAGACAGAGAACTGCCATGATTTCAGATGCAACTGTGATGTCGTATCCGTCTTCACGAGGCATACCGTTTGTCTTTCCGCCAAGACCATCTACTACGTTACGAAGCTGACGGTCGTTCATATCTACACATCTTCTCCATGTGATCTTACGTGGGTCGATGTTTAATGCATTGCCCTGGAAGATATGGTTATCGATCATAGCTGCCAGTAAGTTGTTAGCTGCGCCAATGGCATGGAAGTCACCTGTGAAGTGAAGGTTAATATCTTCCATAGGAACAACCTGTGCATATCCGCCGCCTGCTGCACCACCTTTTACACCGAATACCGGTCCTAAGGATGGCTCACGAAGAGCTACCATAACACTCTTGCCAAGTCTCTGCATACCATCTGCAAGACCTACAGTAGTAGTAGTTTTACCTTCTCCTGCTGGAGTTGGGTTGATAGCTGTAACGAGGATTAATTTTCCATCCTTCTTATCACTTTCTTTCAGAAGATTGTAGTCGATTTTTGCTTTGTATTTTCCGTACTGCTCCAGATATTTGTCGTCAATACCTGCTTTCTCTGCGATCTGAGTAATTGGAAGCATCTCGCATTCCTGTGCAATTTCAATGTCTGATTTGAATCCCATAATTGTTTTTCTCCTTTCGTTTCCGCATAACATGAAAAACTTCTGTTGCTGTTCACTCCGCGATCAGCAACAATTATTAATTGAAAGAAGTATTGGCCGGTCTGCCTGGTATTCCTGATTTCTGCCCTGAAAGTTATAAAAAAAGGCCAGTATCTGAATATTTCAAATACTGCCCAGACGGTCGGCTCCCACAAACCTCCGACTCCACGTGGTTTGCACTCCACTCTTTCCGTCAGTACTCGAAGGTTCTTTCAATTGATGAATACAATATATCATTTTGAGAAAAAAATGTCAAGAAAATTTTTGTTGAAACGTCAAAAAATGTGAGTAAACTGGATAAAAGTTGTGCAAATTGATAAGAGAAGAGAATCGTAATCCCTGGTAATGAAAGAAAATACGTTTTCTCAAGGAAAGAAATTGTTAAAAAATAGACATAGTTTTCCCTGATAAATGAAGAAAATATAAAAAGCGGGTAAAGACTGTGCAAAATATGGAAAATGGAATTGACAACAGTTCAGAAGATATGTTATTCTCATCTTTAGTATGAAAAGACACTATCGTTTTCATGCAAATATTTGCTCACATTCAGAGACAGTTTCTGAATGTTAAGCCATACGGACAGGCGGGGCAGTTGCCGGGTGGGAGACACCACATTATTGATTGAGTTAGAAGCTCAAATTTTATAAGTTGATTACTTTATAATAATCAGTGCGTAAGCACACATCATCTTGTGAAACGGTCAATAAGAGCATAGCATATATTTGCCAGCGATTGAAGACGACAGCAGTCATGAATATTTCAGAATACGGGAACAGGCACAGGATACAGACGGATTTATACGGGAAATCCGGTCAGTATATAAAGAGACAGAGCCTGAGAAATTCTATAGATCATGAGAGAAGCAGATGGTGAATGAACTTATCTGCTTCTTTTTTTGTGCAGATATAGCAAATATAAAGGATATGGTTGGAGATAAACGCTTTGCGAGGATGTGTCTCACATGCGTTCGACTTGAATATATAGAGAAATAATTGAATCATTGTGCCGGTTTGAGGCAGTATACAATTGCTGAATGATAGAACTGTATTTGCCGGTACATGACGACAGGAAAAGAGGAACATGTCAAATGGATTATGAAAGACAACAGCATGCGCCCATATATGAAGCACTGGAACGTTTCCGAAAGAAGAGAGTCGTTCCCTTTGATGTGCCGGGACATAAAAGAGGAAGAGGAAATCCGGAGCTTGCACAGTTGCTGGGAGAGAAATGTGTGGGGCTGGATGTTAATTCTATGAAGCCGCTGGACAATCTCTGCCACCCGGTTTCGGTGATCAGAGAAGCGGAGGAGCTTGCAGCAGATGCTTTTGGCGCAGCGCATGCATTCCTTATGGTAGGAGGAACCACATCTGCAGTGCAGAGCATGATCCTGTCTGTCTGCAAGGCAGGGGATAAGATCATTCTGCCGCGAAATGTACATAAAAGTGCCATCAATGCCCTGGTACTGTGCGGTGCAATTCCGGTTTATGTAAACCCGGAGGTGAATGCGCAGCTGGGCATTTCCCTTGGCATGGAAGTCAGTCAGGTGGAGAAGGCTATGGATGAGAATCCGGATGCGGTGGCAGTTCTTGTAAATAACCCTACCTATTATGGAATCTGTTCGGATCTGCGGACTATCGTAAAGAAGGCTCATGCAAGAGGAATGAAGGTGCTGGCAGATGAGGCTCATGGAACCCATCTTTATTTCGGCAGAAACCTTCCTGTATCCGGAATGGCGGCAGGTGCTGACATGGCGGCAGTTTCCATGCACAAATCCGGCGGAAGTCTGACACAGAGTTCGCTGCTGCTTTTGAATAAGAGTATGAATGCAGAGAAAGTGCGCCAGATCATCAATCTGACTCAGACCACAAGCGCTTCTTATCTTCTGTTGTCCAGTCTGGATATCTCCAGAAGAAATCTGGCACTCAGGGGAGAGGAATCCTTTGAAAAGGTTGCAGGGATGGCGCAGTATGCCAGAGAGGAGATCAATGAGATCGGCGGTTATTATGCATATGGTATGGATCTGATCAATGGAACCAGTGTTTTTGATTTTGATGTTACAAAACTCTCCATTTATACACTGGGAAATGGGCTGGCAGGTATTGAAGTTTATGATCTTCTCAGAGATGAATATGATATTCAGATCGAGTTTGGAGATATCTGTAATATTCTGGCTTACATTTCCATTGGAGACAGGCTTCAGGATATTGAGAGACTGGTAGGGGCATTGGCTGATATTGAACGTCTGTATAAGAAGGACAGCACAGGTATGCTTTCCGGGGAATATATCGCACCTGCAGTGGTGGCGTCTCCACAGCAGGCATTTTATGCGGAGAAAGAATCTCTGCCCATGGAACAGACGGCAGGCAGGATCAGCGGTGAATTTGTTATGTGTTATCCTCCGGGAATCCCGATTCTTGCTCCTGGGGAAATGGTGACACAGGAAATTGTAGAATACATTCTTTATGCAAGAGACAAAGGCTGTTCCATGCAGGGAATGGAGGATCCGAAGGTAGAATATCTTCAGGTTCTGAAAGGGGGTATCTGATCATGGAATTATGGTATTCCGAGTTCCATACAGGAAATGTAAAGCTTTCTGTCCGGATTAACCGACAGTTATTTTCAGGGGAAAGTGAATTTCAGAGAATCGATGTGTTTGAGTCTGAAGAATTTGGAAGATTTGTGGCTCTGGACGGTGAGATCGTATTTTCTGACAAGGATGAATTTATTTATGATGAAATGGTCACGCATGTGCCAATGACAGTACATCCCAATGTAAAAAATGTTCTGATTATCGGTGGCGGTGACGGTGGAGTTGCCAGAGAACTGATCCATTATCCACAGATTGAGAGCATTGATGTGGTGGAATCCGATAAAATGTTTGTGGATGTATGTGCGGAGATGTTTCCGGATATTGCCCAGGGACTGAAGGATGAGAGAGTCAACATTTATTATGAAGACGGCCTTCGGTTCCTGCGGAATAAAAAGGCCAGATATGACCTGATCATCAATGATTCCACAGATCCGCTGGGACATACAGAGGGACTTTTTACAAAGGAATTCTACGGAAGCTGTTATAAGGCTCTCAGAGATGACGGAATCATGGTTTATCAGCATGGAAGTCCTTTTTATGATGAGGATGAGGTGGAATGCAGAAAGATGCACAGAAAGGTTTTCCGGTCATTTCCGGTGAGCAGGGTTTATCAGGCACATATCCCTACCTGTCCCTCGGGATACTGGCTTTTTGGATTTGCATCAAAGAAATATCATCCACTGGAAGATTTCAGGCCGGAGAGGTTTGATAATCTTAATATAGAAACATGGTATTATACAACAAACCTTCACAGAGGAGCATTTATGCTTCCAAAATATGTAGAAGATTTACTGGAAGAGGAGGAAAACAGTTTATGAGTAGATTATTGGTAATCGGATGTGGTGGGGTAGCTTCAGTGGCAATTCGCAAATGCTGTCAGAACAGCGATGTTTTTACAGAGATTATGATCGCAAGCAGGACAAAGGAAAAATGCGATGCACTCAAAAAGAAGATTGAAAGTACAACGAAGACAAAAATTGAGACAGCAAAGGTAGATGCGGATAATGCAGCAGAGGTCGCAGAATTGATCAGAGCCTATAAGCCGGATGCTGTCCTGAATGTGGCACTTCCATATCAGGATCTTACCATCATGGATGCATGTCTGGAAGCCGGTGCGGATTATATTGATACTGCCAATTATGAAGCAGAGGATACAGAAGATCCCACATGGCGTGCAATCTACGAAAAGAGATGTAAAGAAAAAGGCTTTACTGCATATTTCGATTATTCCTGGCAGTGGGCTTATAATGAGAAATTTAAGGAAGCAGGACTGACTGCTCTTCTGGGAACCGGTTTTGATCCGGGTGTTACCAGTGTATTCAGTGCCTATGCCTTGAAGCATTATTTTGATGAAATCCATACCATTGATATTCTG
>NZ_JBWJVP010000284.1:0-11850 GCF_056339915.1 Blautia sp. ZXY-1-B12
ATGTATCTCAGATGAATGGAAACATTGCAAGTTTCCAGGCTTCCTGTGATGCCGCGGAAAAAGAGCTCCTGTCTGTCCGGGAAGAAAAGGCAGCGTATGAGGCTAATTTCAGGGCATATTCCGACAAATGCTCCAAGTATCAGGCATTCCGGGCTTTAAAAGAAAATCTACATGCCTCTTCCGGAGGAGCCGCGGATGCCGGAAGGCAACCTGGAGGAGAAAAAGACAGCCCTTGACGGCGAACTGAACGGGGCAATCACAAGGGAAAACCTGCTTGCAGTTAAAAATGCGCTTCCGGAACAGGAAGAACGGTTTAAACGTACTGGAAGCCTTAACCTCTGCTTTTTCCAAAAAAGGTTCCGTAATGGAGAACAATACAAATGTTTATCTGGGGTTCTTTGAGCAGCAGATGAACGAATCGTGCAATAAAGTTAGGTTATGTTATCTCCATGGAGATGGAGAGCGGACTGCGTGTCCGTATTGGCAGGAACGGAAGGACTCCGGTAGATGTGGATACCTGCTCCGCGGGAGAAAAAGCGGTAGCGATCTTCCTGTTACTAGATCTGTTGAACAGTTTTACCGGTATCCGGCTCCTGTTCTTTGATGAAGTGGAAATGCTGGATAACAAAGTCTTGGAAGCTTTGTTGAAGCTGGTGGAAGAGAAGAAAGGCAGTTATGACCACATTGTGATCACAGGTGTAAACCATGATGATACGCTGGAGGCAGTTGACAGGATTTTGAAATAAGAACAGGAGAGGATATCCTCTCCTGCATTTTCAGGAAGTACAGGGAGGAAGCTCCCCGTACTTTTTTTTGTAATTGATCAAAAACGTATAGTAATTATAATATAGCTCACTTTTAAGGGAATCCGGAAGACTGAAGTGCAGGAACTGCACAGGTGTCTTGCTAAAAGCTCTTATACAGCTGGTAAAGCTTTTTCTCCCGTAAAAATGTAAGCCCCTCAGGGGAACAGAAGAACCGGTACATCTCCTCCACGACGGAATGGAATACCATGTTATTCTTGATCGCATACTGGAGGCAGATACCTGCTCTTACAAGGCCCTTGTTTCCATACATATATTCTCTTGGATAACGGATCTCCCCGTTTAGTACCTGCCTGTAGACTTTGATCACATATTTTGCAAAGTCATAAGGTACTTCTTTGGGATATATGAGGTATACGATATATTCTGTGTTGTCTTTTGTCAGCTCAGTTGGAAAATTTATGTAATTTAAGAGCTGTGTCAGTTTCATGGTCTCTATGACAGCCGGGAAAAAAGCCGGTAAGCTTCCATGGGCGTCCATCTGAGAAGTTTTTCAATCGCATACCTGAATACGGACAAAGCCAGCTGTTCGTTGGCTGACGGTTCATTCTGGAACAGGCGCGGCGGTATCTTTGGGAGATTCCCGATCAGGACCTGTTCGTATTCATTGATGACATCCATTTTGATCTCCTTCCTGATGATATTTCCCATAATATGCAGAATCCCAAACAGTCGAATTTTTTTCATTTTATCAAAACAGCAGAATGCTGAAAAAATTGAAAGGAGGAAGCACCATGAGAGAAGTACAGGATCCTAAGGGGGATATGATGAACACCATGAATGTTATCGATGCATCCGCCAGGGCAGCAGGGGCGGTTGCCTCTGCGATCGGGTATTATATCGAGACAAGGGCCCTGCAGGATAACAATGCCAAAACCCTGTATAACTACATGAAAAAAGGCGGCCAGTTAAAGATGATGGAGTGTGAGGAAAAGGAAACCCTCCGCTCCCTTATGAAATCATGTGACAAGCTGGGGATCGCATACAAGGAGTGTGCCTTTGATCGGAATGGAAAGGAGTCCTATGGTGTCATTTTTGCAGATAAAAACGAAGATGCCATGAAACAGTTAAGGACGGATTACCTGGTTGCCAACCACAAGCTGTTCCAGGTTGACCAGGATACGATCCGCAGATTTAATACCCAGCAGGAACCGGAAAAGATCTCCGGGCTTGATTTTGCCGAAATGAGTTACATGAAAGACCGGGCAGTAAAAAACTATATGCTGTTTGCCGCGGAAAGGGAAAAGGAAGGAAAGTATGCTATTTACCATAGGACAGAAGATAAACGGATCTTTGATGCGTTCCATACCGGGGTGATACAGGAAAGGAATGGTTCAGGAAAAGCAGTTTATGATTACATGAACACACAGCGGAAAAACAAGGAGGATATCATAAACCTTGTCCACGCTGCCAATGGATCGAAGTTTTATATCTCAAATGCCAGTGGC
The DNA here is from genome assembly GCF_056339915.1 of Blautia sp. ZXY-1-B12. NCBI lineage: Bacteria > Bacillati > Bacillota > Clostridia > Lachnospirales > Lachnospiraceae > Blautia > Blautia sp. ZXY-1-B12. The sequence continues at coordinate 2,273 of NZ_JBWJVP010000284.1, forward strand.
TCCCATGTGATGATGATCAATGAAAACGGTGCCTATATGGAACGCATGGCTGGTAAAAACCCCGCTTTGGAATTCTGCGACCGCAGGGATCCGAGATTTGAACGGTTTATCTGTGAACAGGTAGACCGCATGAACCGTCCGCGGATGTTCCGTGACCAGAAGGCGGAGAACCTTGGAAAAGAACTGATTGACCGCATCAACCGCGGACAGAAGGAACCGATGACCATGCAGGAAGCCCAGGAGCTCTTAAAAGTAAAGGAACTGAAGGGACTCCGGAAAGAAGAACTTGCAAAAATGTTCAAGAAAGAGAATCTAAACGACCCGGAAAAAGCAGAGGCTTTTTATAAGATCCAGAGGTCCATCGACATCATGCACACCAAACAGGAAGGTGTCAACATGGCACAGCCGAAAGAGTCGGAGAAAGTTGCCTTTGATGCAGAGCATGAAGCAAGGATGAGCGTGGAGATGGCAGTCGGGAACTGTGTCAGGAGTTCTTCACAGGAACTCAGGTCATTTGCTTTCCAGTATATGGACGGAAGCATCACAAGGGACCAGGTCGTGCAGTTTTCCGAACAGTTCAATTCCGACATACGTGCCACTATGGACTGGCGTGAACCATTTGACATCCCGGATTATCTTGACCAGAACGGAGACAATATTCTGGATGAATTCCAGGATCTGGATAAAGACAAGAGCCCGGATCTGGAACCGGAAAGGGACTAGGCTGCATATCCTGAATAGGAGGGAGTCAGCCGGTGCAGCCCCGGCTGCAGTTAAATGACAAAAAAAGATGACATGATGCCTGTTTACCTTGTGCTGGGAGGAGTGATGTTTATCCTGGTCCTCCTTCTTGCCGGAAACCTGGCATTTTACCAGATGTATGGTCTGGATGGTATACAGAGGGCTTTTGATGACATGATGAGGTTTAGATTCCACATCGGGTTTAACAGTGTCTATCTGAAATATTACGGGGCAGGCGCTTCCCTGTATGTGATCGCTGCCCTGCTCATATATGGGGATAACCAGAAATTCCGACATGATGCAGCAGGTATCGAAGGCGGTTCTGCAAAATGGACTTCCAACTACAGTGATTATAACCGGAAGCATGCGGATCCGATCGGGAAAAAGACCTGTAATGGGCCGATGAACATGATCCATTCGGAGCATGTGCGCCTGTCCCTGGAGGATAAGAAAACAAGGCTCAATAATAATGTGCTGATCGTCGGTGGTGCCGGTACTGGTAAATCACGTTTTGTTATTAAGCCCAATTTGCTCCAAGAAAATGCGAGCTTCATACTCTCGGATCCGTCAGGAGAACTGCTTGGAACCCTTGGAAAAGAGATGAAGAACCAAGGATATGATGTCCGGGTGTTCAACCTTGTAAACATGGGATTCTCTAACTGTTATAATCCGTTTTGTTATATCAGGGATGATGCAGGTGTCGGCATCCTTGTTGACACGCTGATCACGAATACCACGCCCCCGGAGAAGAGCGGTGGGGAGCCGTTCTGGGAAAATTCCGAAAAGGCGCTTTTAAACGCCTGTATTTTTTATCTGAGAGATTTTGCCGACAAGGGTGACAAAAACTTTCCCATGGTATTAAAGATGATCCAGATGGCACAGATGGATGAAAACCCGGGTGCAAAGGGGCCGTCCAGTGTGGATGATACAAACCTGGGCAAGCTGTTTACCGGAAAGGCTTATCTGGAAAATGGGAAGTTAAAGGAATATGCCAATACGAAAGAGTCTGAACTCAGGGCAAAAGAGATAAAAAAATCACAGGCATGGAAGAATTATGAGACGTTCTCCCTTGGCGGAGTAAAGACGTTAAAGTCCATCCTTATCTCCGCAGCGGTACGCCTTAACCCGTTCAATATCCCGGAAATCGCAAACCTGACCCGGAGGGACAATATAGACCTTGGCACCATCGGAGACCATAAGACGATCCTGTTTGTCATCATCCCGCAGGCGTATTCTACTTATAACTTTATTGTAAGCATGATGTATTCCCAACTTTTTGATACTTTGTATTATAAAGCAGAGCATACGAAGCCTACCGAGGAAGAACCGGATGTAGAATTCCTCCGTCTGAAATACCATGTACGATTCATAATGGACGAGTTTGCTAACATCGGAAAAATACCGGAGTTTCCTGCTAAAATATCTACCATGCGTAAATATAACATTTCCTGTACAGTCGTGCTTCAATCTCTTGCCCAGATCAAGGCTATGTACAAGGATGATTATGAAACCATCATAGGTAACTGTGATACAAACATCCTTCTGGGAACCCAGGAGCAGACAACTGCGGATTATTATTCCAAGCAGCTTGGATGTGCCACAATCCGTAAAAGAGGGGAGAGTGTCAGCACAGGGAAAAAGGGCAGCGGTGGCATGAATTTTGGACCGCAGAAGAGGGAACTCATGACCATGGATGAAATCCGTACCATGCCCCCGGAATGCTGTCTGGTATTCATCAAGAACGTAAACCCTTTTTATGATAAGAAATATCCGCTGGAGAAGCATCCCCGTTATAAATATACCGGCGATGTGGACAGCAAGAATATGTTCGATATCACAAAAGAGAAAGATGAGAACGGTAAGATCATCTTCTTAAATTCTGTTTCAGATACTTATGCGGATATGTCCGTTGCCCCTCCGGATGAGGGAGAGGAAACCCTTAAGGCTATTTCCATGCCAAAGAACATCGAAGATACGGAACTGGGAAATAAAGAGGAACCGGACGATCCGAAAGTAAAACTGGCACACATCATGGATCTGGATTCCAGACAGGAAGGAAGACAGTATAAGATCGCCCAGTTTAATGAGGTCACTAAGAAACTTAACATAGAAGTTGCTACTCAGAAAAAAAGCGGAAAGAAGGAACCTTCGATCTGTATCTATGTCCCACAGGTGGATTTTAATGATATCCCCATGTTTACCAGGATGGCATTTAAAAAGTATAACGCACCTGTTCTGATCTTCACAAATGATCTGACAGTGTCCCTGTATACGAGCCTGATCGGATATTATATCGATAAAAACGGCATCCTGAAAAACGTCCTTTCCTCTTCAGTAAAAGGAAAAGAAGCATATCTTTACAGTGAAGATGAGGAGTTCAGTATCTACTGTATCAAGGATGTCGGACTTGAGTCTTACGAATCCATCCTCCAAAGCCTGCGGATGAAAGACAATGGCGCAGGGGCAGCTGCGGAGCTTGAAGATTTTCTTAATGAACTTGGAATTTAAAGAGAGAAATCTGTTTAAAAATACCGTCTGTCGGTTGTACCGGCAGGCGGTTTTTTCGTACCACAAAAAAATAACTATTCTTCATTTTCTCCTTCAGATAAACGTCGTAAAAGGAGGCTTTTTTTATGGAGATACCGGAAAAGGATTATGACGAGTTTGAAGGACGGTTAAAGGAACTGTCCTATGCAACTGATTATATCCCTTCATCAGAAGATCTGGGCTGTGTCATGGAAGACGGGAAACTGCCGGACAGGTTTGTATCGTTTTTTATGTGGCTGGACATGCATCATCCGGAGCCGATCGATGAGGAAGAGAAAAAAATGCTGAAACGCATCAGGAAGATCCTTTATACAAGTGTGGAAATTACGGAGGAAACAGATGGAGCTTTATAATAAGGAAAAAAAGAAAGCGGAAGTTTCCATGCGAAAGAAAGGCTGGAAGGACAATGAGGATTCCAGTCTGGAAAAATATATGGAAATACAGAAAGCAAATAAGAGAGTCCGAAAGGACATGGATGCGTTGATATCCGTATCCAGGATGTTCAAGTATGATATGAAGGTCATGGTCGGCAAGGCAGTTTATATGTTCAAGATCTTTGAGGACTGGATCAAAAGAGACAACGCAGCATCCTATATATCGGAAAAAGCAAGGGATGATGATGGCAGGGTGGTCATTCAGGCTGTAGGGATCGAAACGACAGATCCTGTCCTTGCCTTCCCATGCATGATGCCGACATTCATGCTTTACAAAGAGTCCGGAAAAGGAAAAGTGTACCAGTATGTCTGGGTATTAAAGTTTCCTGTGTGCCAGAAAATGGAGTCCAGCTGTCATCTGCTGGAGAAAGCAATCGCATATCTGTGCCCGGGTGCAAAGCCGATCTATAAGACAAAAGGGATCATGGTGCCTGGTATTAAGGACGTACGCATATTAAAAGGAAAAACAGAGCTGCTTTACAACATAGAAACAAAATACTCCCTGTCAGAGATATGGGAGGAAGTTGGCAAAAGGTTTCCTGTAAGAGGACGTGCCCTGAAAGTATATATCAACAATGACATGCTGTATCGGGAAGGCCTTTCCACCACAAAACAGTTCATAGCGATCCGCAGACTAAATTCCCTCCGCAGGATGATCCGGGAGAAGAAAGATCTCAAGGAGCTTGAATGGAAGCAGATGAAAAAGATCCTGTACTGGTTCTGGTGTTTTGCCATGGACGTAGGGTATGAAGATGACGAGATCGTATTTTTGATCGACCAGACATTCCGCAGACAGGGGATCATCATGCCTCAGGCGTATATAAAAGAAACTAAGGCGGATTCCACTTATAAGATCAAAAATGAAACACTGAATGATGTCTTTGGTCTTCAAAGCGACGAATATTTCCATGTGCCAAAGAAAAAAATGCCGAAAGAAGAATACGTAAAACAAATGGATGACAAGAAGACTGCAATGACAAAGGCAGTTACAAGCCTGTTTTATAGAGGATTAACTGTTGCGCAGATTGCAGAAGAGCTGCATATATCCAAGCGTACGGTAATCAGCAGGAAAAACGATGCAAAGAAGTTCGGATGGATTCCGTTCAGAGGAAAATTCTTTGAGAAGTCAATCTGCTGGACTGTCTGATACGAAGAAATGTAATTGAATACTATAGTAGAAGGCCTTAAACACAAAGGTCTCATTTGCGTGTCCAAAAACAGTAATTTGCAACAGGATTTATATGTTATTATGAATTTATTTGTTTCAACCTGCCTTTCTTTCGGCAGTAAAACGTTTTTAATGATATCCAACGGTCTGCCCGGCCAATAAATCCCTTTTATTCTCATATCATAATAAAAAAAGAAGTCTGAAAATAATAGAGAAACAGTAATAGTTGTCAGAAGAAAACAAAGCGGAACATGTTTGTTATTTTTAGTTTCTTAAGCTTTAAAAGCCTGACGGGACGTTACAGCACTACTATACATAGTTAGCTTGGCTCAGGACATTATAGAAGTTACAGTCAGAATGGAAGTTTTAAAACTGAAGATATTAGGTGGGTTGGTAGCAATGTCGAATTATCAGAAATCAATATGAGAAGTCGGAATTGCAAGACGAACGCAATTGCAGAATATGGTTGTTATTTTTAGTATCTTCGAGTTTTTAAGAGAACTCCGGGGATGTAAATATACTACATCTGTTAGAATACAGAGACAGACAACAGGAGAGGTTCCGTCATTACAAGATAAATGTAAGACAGAGGATAGAGCCGACTGGCTATAAGCTGTAGATCAGGATCCAACCGGATGAGGCAAGTCCCAAGGTAAACGATAAGCATCGATTGGAGACTTCTTAAACAGCAGTGGTTTCCGTTCGGGTAATTCTAGTTATCCGAAGCAAAGCTCCACAGATGAATCATCCGCGGGAACAACAGAAGAGTCTAAGGAGCATAGATGTACAGAGCATCATGCAATATACTGTACTATCATTACATATACCATAGGAAAGTCGTAACCAATTGCCAATGGTTCATCGTAACAACAGAGGCTCTACATTATCGAACTGGACAAATGACAGGCATGGGATTGTACCATGGGATCCTGTCATATTAACTTCATGTATGTAAACTCTGGCATTGATAAATCTCTGGATGTGTCAATCAGCTTAACAAAGCAGATTCCTCACAAGGTCCAGACAGAGGGGTTACTATGTTCCTACTATCCATCAGGAACAGCGGCGGACAGGGTTGGATACTTTGGTACTGTCCTCAATGTCAGAGTGTTATACCTCTTCGAGATCCCAGAGGAGTATGCTCCAAAGTGGGAGTTCCTGGCAAAGTTTTACGCTACTGGCCACGGAAGTCAGTGAGGTCCTTAAAGCCAGCAACGAGAGGTATTGGCCGTACGTGAGATTTTGGCTGTAGATAGGGTTCAGCATTCCTGTCAGCAAAAGCTTTGGTACTGTTCTCAAAGTCAGGAGTGCTATCCCGTTTTGAGATTCCGACAGATGATGTTCCAGAGGGGGCAGTATATGATAAGGTTTAACGTTACTGGCTGCGGAAGTCAGTGAGGTCCTTAAAGTCATCAACGAGAGGTATAGGCTGTACGTAAGATTCCGGCTGCGGATATTGATAAGGAATTCGATGGTCAGCAGGATAGCCAGAGGAGTTGGCTTTTGATAATATACTTTGAAATACAAAATAGTGAATTCGAATTCACTTTTTTCCATGCACAAAGGAATTTATCATACCAGGTACTCCTTCTGCTCGTAAGGTCAGGAATGTCTCTGTTTATGGCTGTAGAGGAAGCCGGTTCTCTCATGAGAGTGGATATCCAGTCCGCTGCGGATGATGTCCTTGAAAAATGGATTCTCTGCGGAGATCCGGATCAGATCGAAAGCGTTGGCTGCGGCTCTGTATTCAGAGACCTTTTAAACAGCAATACTTTCTGTACGGTGACGCTGAACCAGTTCATGAGACAGGATGCCCAGTCCTCCATCGTACAGAACTGTAAGAAGATCCTGGAAGGAAATCCTGACCTGATCGCCGATGAACAGTTTTTTATCGGACGGTATGAGTCTGATGAGGCTGCAAAGAGAGCCCTGTTGTATTACTATCCCAAAGATGAAGACTGTATGAAACATCAGATCCTAAGTACGACCAAGCAGGGGAAAGTAGGGACAGAGGTGCTTAACAGGACGTTAGAAGGCCCCGCAGATGCAGACAGTCTGATCTATCATGATTATGTATACCGTGCCGGGGACAAGGCTGTATTTGTGAGCAATAACTATAAGGCCGGATACTGCAACGGAGATGTAGGTGTGATCACAGAGATCCACAACGGCATGACGGTAAGTCTTGGGGATGAAACGGTTTCCCTGGGAGAATACGATCTGGATGAGATCCTTCCTGCAGATGTCATTACAGTACATAAGTCGCAGGGTGGGGAATATGAAGATGTTTATGTCATGCTTCCGGAAAAGCCGAGGGTGCTGCTTACCAGAAATATTCTGAATACGGCAGTATCAAGGGCAAGGAAGAAAGTGATGTTATTTACGGTCAGAAATTCCCTTTCCATATGCGTCTCAAATGTCATGTCACATAACAGGGATACGTGGCTGTCTATTTTTTTTCAGCAGGATAATTAAAAAAATATTTTTTATCATATTACGCTGAAAAAACGTTTCTGTTTTTTCGTATCAGAAAGACGGAAAGGAGGGGAGTGAAAGAATTAACTATATCAAAAGACAGCAGGACATCAAGTCCATGTGTCTTGGACGCACATATCAATAATCTAAGGAGGATCATTATGAGCAGAAAAAAGTCAACAGGAGAGAAGGAATTTGCAGTGATGCGTTTTACGTTCATCCTTCCGGAGAACATTGTTGAAAACAAGTTAAACAATGCCGTCATCAACAACATAGATTATTTAAAGGAGAGTATCCGCCAAAACGGATTAAGGCAGCCAATCGATGTCCTTCCGGAAAAAAATGGGACTACATACAGGATCATAGGCGGTCACAGAAGGTTTGCTGCCATAAAGCAGGGGATAGAGGAAGGATATGGATGGTTTTCAAAAGGGATCCCATGTGTTATCCAGCCACACCAGATTGAAAACACGATCGATGAGCAGATCGTCATGTATGAGGAGAACCTGAGCAGCCGCAACTATCAGGACGGCAATTATCTTGAAGGAGTGAAAACCCTTTATATGCTATATCAGGAGAAGAGCCGTAATGATGAAGAGTTTAAAGGTTCTGCCTTGATCCGGAGGCTGGCGGAGAAACTTAATGTCGGAACCAGACAGGCGTATAAGACAGCTTTCATTGCTACATCCGCGGCTCCATGGATCACATATGCAGTCGAGGCCAGGCTGCTCCCGATCGATGTAGCGGCTATGATCTCTCATCTGGATGATGATAAACAGAAAGCCCTGCATAAGATCTTCAATGAGCATCAGATGATACCGAAGGAGATCCTGAATATGTACCGTAAGGGATTCCAGAAAAAACAGGAGTCTTCAGATGATGGAACGAGCCAGGAGAATATATCAGAAAGTGGACCACAGGAAGTAATGGAGGAGCCAAAGGAAATTCAGGCGGCGTCAAAAGAGGAAGAACCTGGACATCCGGCGGTTTCTGAGCCTGAGCTGCACACTCCGGTTCCTGAACCTGTGATGCATACTCAGGAGGTTTCAGAATCGGTCCCGGAAGCATCCAGGCAGCAGATGCCTGTTTTGGAAGGAGTGTCCAAACAGCCAGTTGCTGCTCCAGGATTCCATGCGCCGGAACCGCGAAAACCATCTGTTCCTGTTGATCTTGCAGGACAGCAGACGGAAGAGCCTGTAGCCCGGCCTGCGTTACAGACAGAACAGTATCCTAAGGAAGATCAGTCATCTACGGAACAGTGTCCGGGAGAAGAGAAAACCCAGACTGTTTTAGAAAAGAGCCATGAGGAAGAGAAAGCCCAGGCTGCTGCACGTAAGCAGGAAATCAAGGATATGGTTTCTCTTTATGACGATTCTAATTTCTTCGGAGAGAATGATATTGAAGATCCTTATGATGGATATGACAACGCCGATTACGCAGGCTATGATGATCCTGAGGAACCGGACTACGAGGATGATGTAGAAGAGGAGAGGTCTGTTTGTGCCCCGGTTAATTATCATGTAGATACAACTGATTCTGCGCTGACCGCCTTGGCATGGTTTTCCGAAATGGTGGACAGAAATGGTGCCAGTGAACAGGAAATGGCATATGTAGATACGATTGTAAAGATGCTTGCAAAATTCTATTTTCCTCATTTTGTCAAACAGGGCTATGTAGATGGCAAAATGAGAGACACTGTTAAAGAGATCGTGGATATGATGTCCGGTCTGGTATGAGTATCAGGGAGGGAGATTTCCCTCCCTCTTTTGGAGATTTGGATTATGAAGATGATAGGTAGATTATTTGATCTGTATACACAGGCAATGGATAACAGTTTTCTTGATGTCCGCAGCGTCGGCATAGACCTGCTCTTTCTGTCTGTGTTTACGGCGGCTGTATGTTTACTGCTTGGTTTTCTGCTGGGAAAGATATTTAGGAGAAGGCTGTATAAGACAGTTTTTCTCCTTGTGGCAACAGGAGTATCTGCCTGCCTTGAACCCATCATGAGAAACCTTCCTTCTTATGTTCTGAGATTAAGGGAGATCTTAGATAACGTGAATTATATCATGAGTTATAAGGACAATCTCAGCCCTTTTCTTGCGGCGTTGGGGCTTACGTCGGAAAATGCGTCAAAGGTAAAAAGCATCATATATTACATGAACGGTTCTGAGTGGAAAAAAGTTGAGACCGGGACGGGTTATATGAACTGGTAT
>NZ_JBWJVP010000285.1:0-13028 GCF_056339915.1 Blautia sp. ZXY-1-B12
AGGGTATGACTGGCAGGCAGCAGCTCTGACAGAAGGTGATCCGGATGGTTGCGTGATTGATGGTACAACTGCCTGGGAGCTCTTTGGCAATAAGGTTCCGGGTGGTCAGATTCTGTTTCAGGGACGTACTTATACTGTCAGGAAAGTTGCGGACTGGGGGCAGAAAATTTTGGTTTTCGGGGCGGCTTCTGCGGATGATACCGAGACGGAACTTTTTTATAATCGTTTGTTTATCAGAAGGAGAAATGGAGAAACCGAAGAAAGTACAGTGAACGGATTTCTGATGAAATACGGACTTCAGGGAACTGTGGTATCCTCAACTTTACCGAAAAATGCAGGACTGGCGGCATTACTGCTGCTTCCGGCGGTTCTTTCTGGCAGTCTGTGGACGGAAATAAGCAGAGAAAAAAAGAACTATACAGTGAAAGATGCAGAGTACTGGTTCTGCAACCTGCTGTACAGTGTAATGGCAGGGACGGTGGTCTGGCTTCTTTTTACACATCTGACCTGGCCGGAGGGATGGATTCCGTCAAGGTGGTCTGACTTTGGGTTCTGGAAAGAAAAGGTGGATCAGGCTGTGGCAGAATTTAAGCTGTATCTGATGCTTCCGAAGACGGTATCCCAGACGGAAGGTATGATTCTTGGCGGGAAAACGGTTTGTGCAGGAGGGGGTTCCTGTTTTCTGTATTTGTTGTGGAAAGTATATGAAAAGGGATATGACAGAATCTCTGACAGAGGAAGGCGAGGGAAGGATTTTCCAGTGGAGCAGAATTAAATCCCTCTGGCAAAGTTCTAAGCAGTTATTAGGCTATCAAGGTTCGTTAATAGCTGCTATTCCAACTGTACATTCAGCTTACCGATATTTGAAAATGTCTCATAGAATTCATTCTTATAAGGGCAGCTGCTACACAGCTTGAATGTGATATATCTTGCTGAATGAACTACTTTTGCAGCAATCTTCAGCAGTTTTAAGCGGACGGTATCAATGCGTTGTTTTCGCATATTTGCTGATAACACCAATCTTCTAAGGCTAAGGTGTTTACAATACTCATAAAGGGCTCCTTTGGGTTATTTTTTAAGATTCGACACCTTAATTTTACCACAAATGGATGCTCTTTTTTCATTCATCTGATAGGTGAAAAGCAATATTCAGTTAAAATATAGAAACTATGTGGTTTTCAGCCACTTTCACGACTGTGCCGTGAATAATCTAGGTTAAATATTTTGTCCAAAAAGAAAGAAAATGCGGCGGTGACAGTTTATACACTGCAACGGACAAAATTATCTCAAACAGATGTAGATAACTTTAATGCACAGTATCCTAAACTGGATGTGAAGTACACAAAAGTATTTCATGATCGTTTTTTAATTCTTGATAAAATGAAAGCATATCATGTGGTGCGTCTTTGAAGGATGCAGGTAAAAAATGTTTTGGAATTAATCTGATTGAAGATGCAGGTATTGTAAGAGATATTTTACAGAGATTGGAATTGGAAACAGAAGAATAGAAAAATAAGTTATGCAGAGAAAGGAGTGAGCCATAGAAAGGTGGCTTGCGTCTTTTTCTGTCTGGAAAGGAAGTGGGGCGTGCAGATTGCGGAAATGATTTTTCAGACACGCTCTAGAACACTACGGGTATGTGGAGCGAAATATAATCAGAAATGAATCCGGATACTGCACCAAGATATAAAAAGTATATTCCATATTGGGCATAATTTAAGTTTCGTTAAGTTTCACTCAGTTCTGTTTTTACAGAGCGCCATTTTTTCTTGGATTCATATTTCTCGCATCCGTCACAGGTCTGTGGCTGGGTGATTTTCCATTCAAAATATTCATCTTTGGTAATCACATTGGATTTCAGTTCATCCATCTGAACTACCCATTCTTTCAGAAAATCATTCAGAAATTTCCGAGGGGCACAAATTCTTCATAAAATAATTAGCACTCACCTCTTGTTATTACAGCGTAGCTTTTGTCTTAGTTCATAGAGTGCCGTAAAGTGCTTATTTACAGGCTTTTTACGGGTTTTATGAATTTATCACATTTCATCAAAAATCGTCAATATACAAAAATTTGGTGTCAAAATTGGTGTCAAATAACCTTGATTTGAGATTTTGATGAGCAACACATCAGTATAAAAAATTGAATATTTTATAGATTATGGAACGCCTAAAATGACGTTCCTTTTCTATTTCCAGCCGTTCTTATTGGACGGCTATTTTATTACCCAAAATGAAAGGAGCATTAGATTTATGAAAAAGACATGGAAACGATTGTGTACGGGCTTCTTAGTTCTTGCAACTGTCGTTACTGCTTTACCGACTACACCTGTCCATGCAGAAAGTAAGCAATACTGGACGGAAAGTGCAGAGCGTGTCGGTATCATTGAAAAAGTAATGAATGACGGTTCTATCGGTTCGACATTCAATGAGGGCTATATGAAAGTCGAGGGCGAAACTGCCTATTGTATTGACATCAATACAGATTTTAAGAACGGCTACAAGACCAGAGCTGACGCAAGCTCACGCATGAGTGCCGACCAGATTTCAGATGTGGCGTTATCCTTAGAGTATGTCAAACAGTATGGCGAAGCTCACAAGGAACTGAATTACAAACAAGTCTATCTGTTGGAACAATGTGTAGTCTGGCAAAGATTGAGCGTACATCTTGGCTGGCAATGTGATAACGTGCGAGCTTCTTATGATGAAATTCCAAAGGCAACGCAGGACGAAGTTTTCGCTGGTGCAAGAACTTTTGTCAAAGAAAATAAAGGACGCTATGAATGTGGCGGTTATATCTACTCTGGCGAGGGACAGGAATTAGGACAATTCTGGGCGAAGCTGAATGTCGGAAATGCGAAACTGCAAAAGACTTCCAGTAATAACAGCATTACAGACGGTAATGGGAATTACTATATTTCTGGTGCAACCTATGGTGTCTTTTCTGATAAGGACTGTACGAAACAGCTTGCCACCCTTACGACTGATGGAAACGGAAATACAGATGTTGTAGAGGTAACGGCTGGCACAGTCTATATCAAGGAATTATCCGCACCAGCAGGATATAAAGTGGATAAAACTGTATATTCCTTAAAGGTTGAAGCTGGAAAGACAGCAACATTGAAAGTATCTGATACGCCAAAAGTAACGGACACTTTGATTGAGCTTTTCAAGATTGATATGGAAACACAGAAAGACAATCCGCAAGGGAACGCTTCTTTAGCAGGTGCGGAATTTACATGGAAGTATTATGCAGGCTTCTATAATAAAGACAATCTCCCTGCCGAAGCTACTCGTACATGGGTTACAAAGACAATCGCTGAAACAGACAGCGACGGGACAACTCACTACATCACAAAATTAGCGGACGCATACAAGGTATCTGACGATAGCTTCTATATGCAGGACGGCAAGGCGGTTCTTCCACTTGGAACGCTAACCGTTGAGGAAACGAAAGCTCCAAACGGCTACTTGTTAGAGGGTGCATATATGCAGGCTGGCGATAAGTCCGAACAGATTAAGGGCTTATATGTAACACAGATTACCGAGGACGGCGACCTTGCCGTATTATCTGGAAGTAACCAGTTTTCCGTATCAGACAAGGTTATCCGTGGCGGTGTCAAAATTCAGAAACGAGATTTAGAAACGGGCGATACAAAGCCACAAGGAAGTGCCACTCTGAAAGATACTGTCTTTGACATCATTTCCTTAAATGATAATTCTGTTTTGGTTGAGGGCAAGCTATATAAGAAAAATGAAGTCGTAAAAACTATTCGTACAGATATTGAGGGTATCGCTTCTACTTCTTCTGACCTCTTACCTTATGGAAAATTCCGTATTGTTGAGAGTGAAGCTCCCGACGGTTACTTAACTGACGGTGCAAAACCGATTGACTTTGCAATCACAGAAAATGGAAAAATCGTGGACTTAACCGACGAAGCTCATTCTATCTACAATCAGATTAAGCGTGGAGATATTGAGGGTGTAAAAATCGGTGCAGGCACACATAAGCGTCTTGATGATGTTCCCTTTAGGATCACAAGCAAGACGACGGGAGAAAATCATATTGTTGTAACTGATGATAACGGACAGTTCTCCACTTCTGCCGACTGGGCTTCTCACAAGCATAATACTAACGCAGGCAAGACCAGTGAGGACGGTGTGTGGTTTGGGACTTCTGAACCAGACGACAGCAAGGGTGCGTTACCTTATGATACTTACATCATTGAAGAAATGCGTTGCGATAGTAACAAAGGCTTTGAACTTATCCCACCTTTTGAAATCGTGGTATCAAGAAATAACCTTGTGGTTGATTTAGGGACTTTGACTGATGAATACGAAAAAGAAATCTCTATCCATACCACAGCGACCAGCAAGGACGGCGAAAAGACTATCCTTGCAGGAAAAGAGGTAACAATCGTTGATACTGTCAAATTAGACGGACTTACAAAAGGCACAAAGTATCAGTTAAAAGGCTGGCAGATGTTAAAGGAAGAAAACGCCGAGCTTATCATTGACGGGAAACGTGTAGAAAACGATTATACCTTTGTCGCTGATGATGAAGAAATGAAAGTGGAAATTTCCTATACATTCAATGCGTCTGCTTTAGGTGGCAAAAACCTTGTTACCTTTGAAGAATTATATGATTTCAGCAATCCAGACGAACCCGTAAAAGTTGCAGAACACAAAGACATTGAGGACGACGGGCAGACGGTACTTATCACAGAGCGTATCATCAAGATACATACTACCGCTACCGATAAGGACGGCAACAAAGAGATTAAAGCAGGAAAAGACGTTACAATCATTGATACCGTAACCTTAGAGGGCTTAGAAGTCGGTACACAGTACAAACTTGTGGGCTGGCAGATGTTGAAAGAAGAAAATGCAGAACTTCTTATCAATGGAAAACGTGTGGAAAGTGATTACACTTTTATTGCTGACAGCGAAACTATGAAAGTGGAAGTTGCTTTTACGTTTGACGCTACTTCTCTTGACGGCAAACAGCTTGTAACTTTTGAGGAATTATACGATTTAAGCAATCCAGACGAGCCGAAGAAAGTTACCGAGCATAAGGATATTGAGGATAAGGGACAGACGATTACTTTTAAGGAAAAGCCAGAAGAACCAGAGAAACCCGAAACACCACCGACACCGGAAAAGCCTAACAGACCTAGCGACAGTCCCAAAACGGGCGACAGTACAAATGTAATGGCATTTATCGTGATGTTGCTTGCGTCTGCTGGTGGACTGGCTGGAACATATCTTTACAAACGCCGTAAAATGAAGAAATCATAAGGCGGTAACGGTATGAGGAAAGAAAAATCACGCTCTCCGCCGAAGCTGTCAAACGGCAGATTTTTGCTTATTCTGGCTTGTCTGCCTACAACCTGCAAGAACACGGATAGTCAAGGGTGCGTAAGCATTGATTTTACCCTTTACTATCTGGGGGCTTGCTGGTACTTCCCAAACCGCCAGAATAAGAAATCACAATTAAAAAACTTATCAAATATCGAAAGAAACGAGGTAAAACAATATGGAAATGAAATATGTCGTGCCAGATATGGCACAGTCTTTTGGAACTCTTGAATTTGCAGGCGAAAGCGAGCCAGTCTTTGAAAGAGATAAAAATAACCGCAGGGTCTTAGCCAGACGAAGCTATAACCTTTATTCTGACATACAGAAAGGCGAAAATGTTGTGGTGGAAATTCCTGTGCAGGCTGGCGAAAAGCATTTCAAGTATGAACAGAAAGTAAAACTTGTCAATCCGAAGTTATACGGCAGAGGTTACGCAATCGGGGATATGGGACATACCGATTATGTATTAGTTGCTGATGATATTGTAGCAGTTGAAGAAAAGTAAAGGAGTGAAGAATTTATGAGATTATCAAACGGGTTTGTTATTGACAAAGAGAAAACATTTGGAGAATTAAAGTTTACAGCGGTACGTGATGTGTTCTTGCAGAATGAGGACGGGACACCGAGTACCCAGCTTAAAAAGCGTATCTATGATTTGAAGTGCAGTCTGCACGGTGGAATTATCCCCGTGTCTGTACCGCCAGAAGTACCGTTAAGGGAATTTCCTTACAATGCAGTTGTGGAGCTTGTCAATCCAGTAGCCGATACGGTATCAAGAAAAACCTATACGGGTGCAGATGTGGACTGGTATGTAAAGGCAGAGGATATTGTGTTGAAGAATAAAGGCAACCAGAACGCAGGTAGCCCACAGAACCCTACACCGCAGGGACAGCCGAAGAAATAAAAGTGATGTATTTGTCTTAATTTTGATTGACACGAACAATGCGGAGTGATATATTTATCTCATAAAGATACAAAAACATCTCATTTGAAAGGAGAGATAAATATGTCAAAGAAACAAATTAAAAAAATTATTTTTATGGGGGTAGGGTGTGCTTTATTGCTTATTGTTGGTACAATCTACTCCCTATTATACAATGATGGACGCTGGGTCAAAAATATGGATATGTCGGAATATGTATTTTCTTACAAGGATATTCCTATGTTAGTAATTGGAGCTTTAATAGCACTATATGCTATCTATATAGTAATTATCTGCTTTAAAAATGTCTTTTCAAAAAACAGCAGGGAAAAACGATATTCAAGAACAATTTCTCCTTACTGGGGATTTTGTGGAATGTTTGGTTTTCTGGGGTTTGGCGGATTTTGGACATACTATAAATTTGGAGAAATATTTCCTTTTGCTTTTTTCATATTTTTTGGTTTTTTCAGTTTTTTCTTTGAAGGTAAACTTTCTCATATCTTAGAAGATGAGCTTTTTCAAGAAAATAAACGTAAGGCACAATTAGAAGCCTACAAGATAGGTTTTAAACTATTATTTGTAGTTATCTGGCTTATGGCAATAGGTATGTTTTCCCGTAATGTTGAGTGGTGTGCAATATTTATGCTGATTTCTGTTTCACTTATCTATGCTCTTGTTCTTTTTCTTAGCAACTATTTATTATATCGTTATGAAAAAAGGGAATAAATTATGGAAGCAAAGTTTGTATGTAATTTAAAAAAATATCGTGTAGCACAAGAATTAACACAAGAACAACTCGCTGACATTGTAGGTGTTCGTCGTGAAACTATTATGAGATTAGAAAAAGCACAATATAATCCGTCACTTAAATTGGCAATAGATATTTCAAGAGCTGTAAAAGCTCCGATAGAAGATATATTTATTTTTGAATAAAGACAGTTTAAAGCAGTTAGTCTTAGGATTGACTGCTTTTTTCATATCCAGAAAGGAGTGATTGATTTATGCGTAAGATTTGTAACAAAGGACACCGTATCAGAGCCAGCGACAAGCAACTTGTCTATCACTTTTCCATAGGGACGCTTCTGTTTGTATTCGTAGCGGTTCTTTTGCTACTGAATACGAAACAGCTCATGCGTACCGATTGGGAGCATTTCAGCTTGTTAGAGAACGGCTTGACGCTCTCCCCTTACAACTTCATAACCATACTGATAGCGACTGGTGTTTGTGCATTGGTCGCTTTTCTGTATTACCGCTTCTGTTACGATAGTTTCAAGAAGCTCCTGCACCGTCAAAAGCTGGCAAGAATGATACTGGAAAATAAGTGGTATGAAGCCGATACCGTACAAGACAGCGGTTTTTTTACTGACCTGCAAAGCAGATCAAGAGAAAAAATCGTCTGGTTTCCAAAGATTTATTATCAAATGGAAAAGGGACTGCTTCATATCCGCTGTGAAATCACGCTGGGGAAATATCAAGACCAGCTTTTACGGTTAGAGGATAAATTGGAAAGTGGCTTGTATTGTGAGCTGACCGACAAGACCCTGCATGACGGCTATATCGAATATACCCTGCTTTATGATATGATAGCAAATCGCATTACCATTGATGAAGTACGTGCAGAAAAAGGCTGTCTTAGATTGATGAAAAATCTTGTCTGGGAATATGACGCACTCCCCCACGCTCTGATTGCTGGTGGAACTGGTGGCGGTAAAACTTATTTTCTGCTGACGCTCATTGAAGCCTTACTGCATACCAACGCTGTCCTTTACATATTAGACCCGAAGAATAGCGACCTTGCGGACTTAGGAACGGTCATGCCAAACGTCTACCATACCAAAGAAGAAATGATAGACTGCGTCAATGCCTTTTATGAGGGCATGGTACAGCGAAGCGAGGAAATGAAGCGACACCCGAACTATAAGACAGGCGAAAACTACGCCTATCTGGGACTGCCACCCTGCTTTCTTATCTTTGATGAATATGTGGCGTTTTTTGAAATGCTGGGGACGAAAGAAAGCGTGAGCTTACTTAGCCAGCTAAAGAAAATCGTTATGTTAGGGCGACAAGCAGGTTATTTCCTTATCGTTGCCTGCCAGCGTCCAGACGCAAAGTATTTCTCGGACGGTATCAGAGATAACTTCAATTTCCGTGTGGGACTTGGGCGTATCAGCGAATTAGGTTACGGTATGCTGTTTGGTTCAGATGTGAAAAAGCAGTTTTTTCAGAAGCGTATCAAGGGGCGTGGATATTGTGATGTGGGAACAAGCGTTATCAGTGAGTTTTACACGCCTTTAGTCCCGAAAGGACATGATTTTTTGCAGACTATCGGCTCTCTTGCACAAGCAAGGCAGGACGGGACGGCGACGTGCGAAGCGAAAGGCGACGGCACGGACTAGCCGTTGCTGGTGTGGCGTTAGCCACGCCAGCAGGTAAAACCCCTCGGTATCTAACAGAGGGGTACGTTTGCAAATAGACAATAGACAAAAAACATAGGAAACATAGGGCTTCTGGCATGATTTCCTGGCAAAATTCAGTTGTGAAGTCGTCTTAAAAAACTTCACACTTTACAGATTGGGGGTATGGTTCTGAATGAAGAACAATGGATAAAAGAATTACGGGAGAAACGGATTGCTTACGGTATTTCACAAGGCAGGCTGGCGGTGGCTTCTGGTATCACAAGAGAATATCTCAACAAGATAGAAAGCGGAAAAATGAAGCCGTCAAAGGAACTTCTGGAAACTTTGCATAAAGAACTGGCAAGGTTCAATCCAGAAGCACCGCTTACCATGCTGTTTGATTATGTGAAAATCCGTTTTCCAACACTGAATATACAGCACATCATCAAAGACATATTAAAACTGAATATCAATTATATGCTCCATGAAGATTACGGACATTACAGTTATACGGAGCATTATTCTTTAGGGGACATCTTTATCTATACGTCGGCTGACGAAGAAAAAGGTGTCCTTTTAGAGTTAAAGGGGCGTGGTTGCAGGCAGTTTGAAAGTTACCTGCTAGCACAGCAACGAAGCTGGTATGACTTCCTCATGGACGCACTCGTAGACGGTGGCGTGATGAAGCGTATCGACCTTGCTATCAACGACCATACGGGCATTTTGGATATTCCAGAGCTTGCGGAAAAATGCAGGAAACGGGAATATATCGGAAAGTCCAGAAGTTATAAGTTTTACCAGTCGGGCGAGCTTATCAAGCACAGAGAGGACGACAGAGAATATATGGGACGTACCCTTTATCTTGGTTCTCTGAAATCAGATGTGTATTTCTGTATCTATGAAAAGGACTATGAGCAGTACGTCAAGTTAGGGACACCGCTGGAAGAAGCCGACATTATCAACCGTTTTGAGATACGGCTTCGCAATGAACGTGCCTATTATGCAGTACGAGATTTGCTGACCTATTATGACGCAGAGCAGACCGCCTTTTCTATCATCAACCAGTATGTGCGGTTTGTTGATGAAGAACCAGACAAGCGGAAAAATGACTGGAAACTCAATGACCGTTGGGCTTGGTTTATCGGCGATAACAGACAGAGCTTGAAGCTGACGACAAAGCCAGAGCCTTACACCTTAGACCGTACATTGCGTTGGGTACAAAGGCAGGTAGCACCGACCTTGAAAATGCTGAAAAAGATTGATAAGGGAAACGGTACAGACTACATGGAAACAATCGAACAGCAGGCAAAGCTCACAGAAAAGCATGAAATGATAATCAAACAGCAGACGACCCCTGCAAAAGATTTGGTGGAAAGTTAGGAGTGATGAAAAAATGTGGGAATTATTAAAAGATTTACTGCTGGTATCTTTGGGAATGGGTATCGGCGTAGTCTTGATGTGTATGTTAAGTGTCGGTAAAGAAGCCGACTATGAAATGAAACAATTAAGAGAAAGCGAGGACAAATAACATGAATTTCGGTCAAAATTTGTATCAATGGTTTTTATCAAACGCACAGAGCTTGGTGCTTATGTCGATCGTGGTTATCGGTATCTACTTAGGTTTCAAGCGTGAGTTTTCCAAACTTATCGGCTTCTTGGTAGTTGCCTTAATTGCTGTCGGCTTGGTATTCAATGCTGGCGGTGTGAAAGATGTACTGTTAGAGCTGTTCAATAAGATTATCGGTGCATAAAATATTGAAATTATCTTTAATTGCAGAGCAAAAAATGATATGATAACATAAAATCTTTCATAAAAACAAAATACATTCTTTCGTGCTTTTTAAGATTTTTACTGTATCATTTTATTTGAAATTACTGTGAAAGGACGATTACTATGTTATCTACAATTTATGCTTTGCTATGTATTATAGTTCCTTGTTCCTTATACCAGCTTATCATTTGCAAGCGTCAAAACAAAAAACAAGAAAACAAAGCAATTCATTTTGTATGGGTATATATTTTTCTGTTATATATCTACTTGACGTTCTCTGTTGCAGGTATAGGTAGTATTTGGGATATTGGACATTATGATACGATTATAAGATTAGAGGAAATCAATTTATTACCGTTTCAGTCTGAGGGGATAATGACTTATGTTTTAAATATTATAATGTTTTTACCTCTGGGCTTTTTAATTCCTTTAATTTGGAAACGATACAGAAATCCTTTGAAAATTTTTATGATAGGCTTCGGTTTTTCATTATCCATTGAACTTTGCCAGTTATTCAATCGGAGAAATACAGATATTGATGATTTAATGATGAATACGCTAGGGGCAGTTATTGGATATTTTATTTGGAAATTGACAAAAAGGTTATTTAAAAATATTAACCATAAATCTATTTCTCTTTCTAAACTAGAACCTATTGTATATTTAACTCTTGCAGTTTTAGGAGAATTTCTATTATTCAACTGGAGAATTTTTCTCTAGTGCTAACAAAAAATATTTACACAAAAAGCAGTTAGTCTTAGGATTGACTGCTTTTTTCGTACCTAAATTTCAGATTGGAGTGATGAAATGAACGATATTTTTAAGGATATGCAGGTAAAAGTCGGTTGCGATTATCTTTCTGACCTGCCCTCTTACAAGCGTAAGGTGTGGCAGGAAATGAAACGACTGAACCCTGCCGATTATGAAGAAAGACAGTTAGAAGATTTTTCTAAATATGTGTTTGGTATGTCGTACCAGACCTTACAAGATGTGATGAAACAACAGAAAGGACGTGAGGAACAATGCAGGAAACAAGGGTGCTGGTGGAAACGAAAGGAACAACTGGCGAAGAAACAATATCATACTGGTTTGAACTGCCGATAGATGTTGCCGAGTTTGAAGAAAAGTTAGGTATCGGTGCAGAAAGTGGGGATTACCGTATTATCGAAAAGGTGTTGCCTTATGCTGATGAAGTCCACGAACATACAAGCGTGTACCAGCTCAACGAATTAGATTTTATGTACCGCCAGCTTTCAAGCGATATGCAGGAAGAATATGTATCACTACTTACGGTGTTTGAGAATTTAGAAGCACTTTATATTTGCAGGAACGTGATTACGGTTTATCCTGACTGCAAAAGCATGATAGATGTTGCAAGGCAAAAGCTGATGAACGACCCGACATTTAAGCATTTATCCGAGGACTGTCAAGAATATTACTTTGACTTTGAAGCCTATGCTTCTCACTTGCAGGAACACGGGAAATTTTTAGTAACAGAACACGGTATCTTTGAACTGCCAGAGTAAGAAATGAGGTGGTGTTTATGATTGATGATATGGCGGTTTACATTGCTAATCTTGGCAAATACAATGAGGGCTATTTAGTTGGTGCTTGGTTCATATTTCCTATTGACGAGGAAGATGTGAAAGAAAAAATCGGCTTGAATGAACAGTATGAGGAATACGCAATCCATGATACCGATAACTTTCCCATTGCGATTGGCGAGTATGTTTCCATTGAAGAACTGAACTCTATGTATGAAATGATAGAGGAACTTCCCGACTATATCGTAGAATGTCTGGACGAATTTATCAGTCACTACGGGACGCTGGAAGAAGTCGTGGAACACAAGGACGACATTTATTATTATCCCGACTGTGAAACTATGACAGACGTTGCCTATTACTACATAGACGAATTGCAGGCACTTGGGGACATTCCACCCAGCTTACAGAATTACATTGACTATGAAGCCTACGGGCGAGATTTGGATATGGGCGGTTGCTTTATTGAAACAAGCCGAGGTATGTGCGAGATACCATATTAACGCTGGAAGATCAGCGACAAGCATTGTTGCTACTGACAGCGTATTTCTCTTTTAAGGGACAGTCTGAAAATGGCTGTCCTTTTCTATTTTGAAAGGAGCTGAAAGAACTTGAAAAAGATTAAAAGCTACACGGGTATCTGGAACGTAGAAAAAGTCTTATATGCAATCAATGACTTTAACTTACCCTTTCCCGTTACCTTTACACAGATTACATGGTTTGTGATTACGGAATTTATCATCATTCTGTTTGGGGATATTCCCCCACTTTCCATGATTGAGGGAGCATTTCTCAAATACTTCGGTATTCCCGTTGCTCTCACTTGGTTTATGTCGCAGAAAACCTTTGACGGAAAGAAGCCGTACAGCTTTTTGAAATCACAGATAACCTATGCCCTGCGACCAAAAATCACTTATGCAGGAAAAGCCGTAAAACTGCATAAGCAGATATTGAATGAAACAATCACGGCAGTAAGGAGTGTGAACTATGTTCCCGATAAAATATATTGACAATAACCTTGTCTGGAACAAGGACAAT
>NZ_JBWJVP010000286.1:0-14463 GCF_056339915.1 Blautia sp. ZXY-1-B12
TGCCTTGACAGCGACACCGCAGGAAGTGAAGCCTGCTCTCGACTGGCGCAGGACATTCCCGGCGAGATCGCCGTCATTCACATTGTCCCGGCAAGGAAAGACTGGAACGATGTTCTCCGTCAGCAAGGGGACATTCCCAGCCGCAAATTCATAGCCGAGACAATCACGCTGCGAGAGCTGCCCACTGCCCAGCCTGTTCCCATGCTCCGCATGGCAGATGTGGAGCTGACGAGCGTGGATTGGCTATGGTTTCCCTATATCCCCTTTGGAAAGCTGACGATTATACAGGGCAAGACCTACTTTGCCATGCATCTTGCGGAGGCTTGCACCAACCGAAAGCCTTTGCCCGGTATGGAAACCCTTGAGCCTTTCAATATCATCTATCAGACCGCCGAGGACGGTCTCGGGCGGTGTTACCGTTAAGCCCCGGCTGATGGAAGCGGATGCAGACCTTGAACGAGTGCTTGTCATTGACGATAGAGACACGCCGCTGACTCTTGCCGATGAACGCATAGCAAGGGCAATCCGGGAGAACAACGCAAGGCTGGTTATCATTGACCAGGTACAGGCGTTTCTGGGCGCAGATGTGGACATGAACCGGGCAAATGAAGTCCGTCCCATCTTCCGCAGTCTGGGAGACATTGCACAGCCTACCGGGTGCGCTATCGTGCTGAAAGGACACTTGAACAAAGCCGCAGGAACACAAAGCACTTACAGGGGCTTAGGGTCTATCGACATTACGGCGGCAGTCCGCAGTCTGCTCTTTATCGTCAAGCTGAAGGACAGCCCCACAACGAGAGTGCTTATCCATGAGAAAAGCTCCCTTGCGCCGCCCGGACAGTCCCTTGCCTTTTCTCTGGGAGACGAGAAAGGCTTTGAATGGATAGGAGCTTATGACATTACCGCTGACGAGCTTCTTGCCGGGGCAGACACCGCCAAGACCGAGAGCAAGACCGCACAAGCGCAAATGCTCATTCTGGAACTGCTGGCAGATGGAAAGTGTATGACAAGTGCAGAGCTGGAAAAGACGGTCAATGAGTGTGGAATTTCTTCACGCACCATGAGAACGGCAAAGAGCCGTATCGGGGACAGACTTGTGACCGAGAATGACGACACAGCATTGGTCTGCTATCTCCAAGACTGACAACAAGAACACGGCAAGCGTGGCAAAGACGGCAAGGTTTTTATAGATACCTTAATGTTGCCGCCTTGCCTTGTTCCATCATACCGACACCGCCCGATGATGAACAGTCACCGGGCATTTTTCATTTACAGGAGGATTTTGAATGAATAATACCGCAACTAACAACACCCCTTGTCTTTGATCTGCTCTTTGGCTGCATCCATGTCTTTTCTGGTACTTTTTTCCATAATGAAGGAGATTTCACTGGCATCGCTTAAGGTCATCCGCAGCGTACCATCCTCCAGCATTGTTGCGTCACACTCGATGTCTTTGTATTCATCCTTATTTTCTCCCAGATTCCCACCACCAATCTTAAACGACAGAGTTCCATCTGAAAAAACAGTTTCCAGATCAGAAATATCAATGATCCCATCCGTAGAATCAATGTCCATATACAGCCCGGCTTTCTTATCGTCAACTGTCAGAAAAAAACTGTTGACGCCAAACAGGTTCGCCGGGGCAAGAACATCATCCGTTTCCACCTTTTCTGCTTTCCATACACCGTCAATATCGGATTCCTTTACTTTTTTGGCCGCTGCTACGGTTTTCTTTTTGGCATTCTCTTCATCCCTGGTAAACACAAACGTCTCCCCATTACTCTGTGTGGTCATGGTTTCTTTCTTTTCATCATAGTCGATCAGCAGATCGTCATCCGTTCCTTCGTTTACAAGGATCTGGTTTTCTTTTTGCACCCATTTACCGGTAAACTCGGTCTTATCCTTGTTGTCATATTTGATGGAAAAAACCCCATCCTTATCAAGCGTCATCACTGCCGGGGTTCCCCAGATATTACCGAACCACTCTCCGATTACAGATGCTTCTTCTGCCCTGAGCAGAAAATGTCTCCGCTATGAATGGAACGATTCCTGTTAACGCCAGTACTCCGGCAAGTACTGCTGCCACAATCTTTTTCTTCATGTCAAAACTCCTTTTCTTTTTAATATGATTAAAAAAGCCCCGCTTAAGCAGGGCGATGGACAGGTTTTTTGGCAGTATATTTCGGGCACTTGATCAGCAAGGGAGCCGGACAATACAGCTCCTTTCGGAGATGCTGTGTAATTCGACTGCATGCGTTCACAGTCTTTGTAAGAAGTCCGGCAGATACTGCACAGGCCATTTTCAGCAATATACTTCTTCTCCGCGGCAGCCTTCTTTTTCGCCTTAAGCTTTGCGGCAGAAACTATCTTTACCTGTTTAGCCTTTTTCTTACTCTGTTCCTGCTTCCTGTCATATTCCTGTCTGCAGGAATCTGAACACAAGGGTGCCATCATCTCACTGACCGGACAGAAAAATGTCTTATGACAGATGACACAGTCTTTGTATGCATGAGGCTCCTTGTCTTTATGTAACACTTCGTATTCCGCGGAGCAGAATTTCCCAAAGCCGGAGAATTCCTTTCCACATTCCGCACATACTTTCAGATTGTTGTCCCTTAGATATTTTGTATATTCTTTCTTTTTCTCCCGGTCTTTCTGATAGCAGGCATTGCAGCAGAAAACGGAATTTTTGACGAATTCCTTTCCGCAGTTTGGACAGATTTTAAGAGAACCGTTTCTTCTGGCAGCGTCCATCAGGTATTTTTCTCTGCATTCCGCGGAGCAGTACCAGTTGTGCCATCCGGTGTCTCTTTGGTCATCCGTCTCAAGCATTGGTTTTCCGCAGCAGGCGCAGGTGGTATTTTGTATCCTGTCTGCAGTTTCACAGGCTCTGCTGCAATATGCAGAGGTTACTCCGTTGTAGCAGATGAATGTTTTGTGGCAAAATTTACATTCGACCTCTGTTTTTGATACCGGACGCCCGGTACCAACCCTTGCCACGCTATATTGCATATGCTTATGCAGATCTCTCCAGGCTTTGGTGGAATCTTTTCCGCATTCAGGACAATACTTCTGGCTACTTCGGCTTGGCGTAAACCATACACCTCAGATCTCACACTCTTTTTGTTTTGTTTCCATATCCAATTTCTCCTTCCATTTTTGGTTTGGGAGAAATATGAAGGATATTACTGCAATACAAAAACGGTCAGATAAAAATACTTTTTTACCACGCAAAAAACACCGACAGGAATCTTTAAGAGACTGCCAGTGTTTTTTGGGAACAATAACTGAATAGTGCTGACATTTTTAATTCCACTATTAATATGACAAAAAACATTTTGAGAGCACAAAGCGGATGTCTAGTTGCAGACGGAAGACTCCTGAATTGCGTCATAAGCCTTGATATACAGGCTTTTTGTACGGTAGAAAAAGGGAACCTCGTGTATCCTGAGCTTCCCTGCAAGGATATCTCTGTCACACTGAGAATATCCATCTCCTTTATCAATGAAATATTCTTCACTTCTCTCCATTTTAATACCTCCGATTTTTACTTTCTTAAATAATAGGACAAAATGTACAAGGACGTTTTTCCTGCGAAAACAGGATCTTTTATTTAATGATAATCAACATCTGCTTCCACTCACCGGGGAAGGTTATTTTTTCTGTTTTGCCGTTGGTGTCGGCACAACATAATCCTCCTTTAACTGAGTATCGATCAGCATACAGTTGACTATAAAACGGTTGTTGATCACACCGGAGTCTGCACAGGTAGATAACGTGATGACCTGTTCATCCCCCGTAGGCTTAAACTCTGTGGAATAATAACCTTTTTTGATAGAATATTTTACCCATTTCCGGAAATCCTTTGAGCCAATGGTAAAACCGATGGTGTACGTTCTGTCATTATCAAGACAGTTATAAACATCATATATTGCATACGTTCTTGTCTCCTCAGGGGTATAGATATACATATAGGAATGCTTCTTCCAAAAGCCCGTATCCGTATAATTGGATAACTGTCCAAACATCTGCCCGCTTGCCATGTTGTGTCCGTACAGGATGATATGCGCATCATCGAGATCTTCACTCGTCCCCTTTTCCGCAAAGATGGACCCGAGGATATTGTAGGAACCGTCCATGTGATGATACAGATAATAATTATCCGCAGTACCCTTCAACACCGCATAGTTTACGGCAAGGTCTGGGATATGGATCCAGCCAATGATATCCGGGTTCATCTTTTTTAGTCCGTTCCAGTCAACCCCGTTCCAATCCTGCGGGATATTTTGGAACTTCTTTTCCGATGATTTTTTCTTATCGGAAGCTTTTGCTGCCGTTTTCCTGTCCGCAAAATCGTAGGGAAGGGTTCCATCCGCGGAGTCCGCAAAATCCGTGTACCCTTCCTGTACCTGTTTACTCTTGTAATCAGAGATCCAGTATGGCACCTGTTCCTTAAATGCCATATAAAACATAAACCCTGCCGCACACAGCAGGATCAGAAAAAATAATGTAAAGACCGGGAATTTCTTCTTTTCCCGCACCTTCAGACTTCCCATTATCATCCTCCTTTCTTTTTCCCACAATATGCCAAAAAAACGATTTTCATAATTTGTTAAATTCTGCACATTATCAGAAAAATATGACCGCATACAAAAATGCATTGAGGAAATATGTATCCAATTACAAAAGCAGCTGTGTGAAATACACATCCATCGAAAACTGCCTCACCGGAAATAACGGCGAATTCTTAGACGACGATACCCATTACAACAATGCAACACTTAAGAAGATCCTTAAGAAAATGGCATAAGAAAAGCGGAGGTTTATCCTCCCTTTTTTTGAGCAAAAAAAATACCCCCTGCAGGATCTATATGAAACTGCAGGGGGTTAAAACAGGATGTGGCGTGGACTTATCCGTCCATCCTTAATATGACAAAAAATCGTGATCTTGTGCAACTCCCAGATATTTTCTGGCAATCCATCCGGGACAAAAAAGAAACATCCGCGGAGATGATCAAAAGGCCGCAGATGTTTCCGATTGGATGATTAATCCGGTGCGTATGAAATTGCGGAAAAACTATCCGCCAAAACAGACATCCGGGAATTGACACGTATACGAAAGGAGTGTATCCTGGATGCACTGTCTATCCTTATTATACACGAGAATTAAAAAAAAATCTAGCATCTTTTTTTGAGGTAGATAAATACCCCGAACGTAAGAACTCCAAGAATACAGATAGAAACCAGACTGCTGACAAAACGGTCTTTTGCTGTCTTTTCCTTAGGCTTATTGCTTTCCTCGTCAAACCGGGTTTCCTCTGCATCGCTTGCGGACGCTTCTGCCTGGGTGCTTCCCGAAGAGCTGTCTTCCCTTTCACTCTTTTTAGATTCCTTACTGTCTTTGTCTGTAAGGCCTAAATATTCTTCCAGAGACATTCCGTTGAGGATCGCCTCCTGACGGGCGGTTTCATATTTCATACCTTTTTGCTCAAGGGCATCCTGGATCTTTTTTCCACTGTCGGTAAGGTTTCCGTCGGCATCGAGATACCCGTTGTTTGTAAGTATCCTGCAGATAAGATTCCCGGACGGTGTCATCATCGAATACGCCTTTGTCCACATAAGAGGAATTTAAGGTCACATCATTTTCATTTGACGTATCCTCTATGGTACTGTTTACGTCCACTTCCTTATAAAGCTCCCCTACCCCGATCCTGTCCGTTAGTTTATCCACTGCTTCCTGTCCGATGGCGAGCGGAACGGTCGTGACCTGGTCGTTATACACACGAAAGAATGTTTTTGTTGCGGCAGGCTCTTTTTTCAGTTCCTTACTGCTGCCGATATATTTGATACGGATGACCTGATAATCCCCCGGGACAACCCTTGCGGAAAGCTTCGTGTCGTTGGCATCCACATCGATGTGTCCCATACGGCTGTCCTCATCCAGAAGCCGGAAGAAGATCCGGTACACATCCAGGGATCCCGCGTCCAGCCCGTCACTGAAGGTTGTTTTTATAGTAAAGTTATCTGCCCCCACCCCGTTCTGGACTACGGGGTTTCTGGCAAAAACGGATGCCGGACAGCTGAGGAAACTGACGCCTAATGCGGCAGCCATCAGAAAAACAGATAGTCTTTTCATAAATGCCTCCTATTCTTTTCCGCGGATACCTGTTTTATCAAGATCCAGCTCGGAACGGCGCACGTTGGAAAGATCTGTATGTTCTGTAGAACGGATACGGTGTTTATTCGATGGCTCTTCCACATGATTCTGGTTCAGGAAATAATTCTCATCCATAGGAGTGCCTTCATTGATCATGGCCATGACGCTCTCATTCATAGCTTCATCTTCAAGCTGGGATTTTTCATCAGATTCCATCTCACGGAGTGCTTCCGCCTTGATCTCTTCCAGGTCGAAATCACACGCAACCGCATTTACAAGGTCTGCTGCAAATACCAGCTGGACGATGAACGGACGGTTGTCTTTTGAAAGGCCTTTTAAATAAGCTGCCGGATTGCTGAGTGTCAGGTAATAATCCACTGCGCATTCGATATTTATGATCGTAAGGGTGAACAGCATATTCCCCTTGTCTGCATGTGAATGGAACTCATCAAGGACTTCCATGATCCTTCTAAGCCACATGTTCTGTTCATGCTGGAAATCAAGCTCCACCATGACAAACGGTCCCGTAAAGCTGATCCTGTTTACAAAAACACCGGGGGCAGCCGTAAAGCTTGTCATCTCGTTGATTTTTTCCAGGGTTTCATCCTCAGTGGTCTCAACCTTATACAGACTGCACTCCACAACGCTCTTCGGATCCCCGTCTTCGTCTTCTCCGGATAAAGCTTCTACCAGTTCGTCTATAGAGATCTCTTTTTCTTCGTCAAAAAGTTCATCATCATAATGCATCAACCATACCTCCTTTTTCGTTAATATGAAGAAAAACAGGAACAAAGTCCTGTTTTTCCAATCACCCTGCATTTTCAAGGTCTACCTCATCAGGCTTCGTGGTCATCGCCTTGTAAAGTTTGGTATCCGTCGGGAATTCATCCTTGAACGGAATGATGTCCGAACCATTGTAAATCAGTCCTTGTCCGGAATCGGCGCTTGTGACATATTCGATCTCTGTGTTGCTGATACCGAACATCTGCTGGAGCTGCATACGTCCGTAAGGATCAAGGTTTAACATCATCATGAAATCCGAGTTATTGATGATCGCCCTTGCCTCGGAGGACTTTAACATATCCTCTGCCTGCTGTGTGATACCGGTCGGGATACCATTCCACTTACGTGCACGTTTCCAGATCTGCTTGGTATATTTGGCAGAAGTCTCTGTCTGTGTAAGCAGATGGAACTCGTCACAGAAAAGCCAGGTGTACTTTCCTTTCTTGTGGTTCTCGATCATACGGTTCCATACATTGTCAAGACAGATCTGAAGGCCCATGTTCTTAAGTCCGGAACCGATATCCTTAATATTGTAGACCGTAAAACGGTTGATGATGTTTACATTGGTCTTGTGTGCAAAGGTATCCTGGGTACCTATCGCAAAACGTTCCAGCGCAA
Organism: Blautia sp. ZXY-1-B12; assembly: GCF_056339915.1. NCBI lineage: Bacteria > Bacillati > Bacillota > Clostridia > Lachnospirales > Lachnospiraceae > Blautia > Blautia sp. ZXY-1-B12. Next base: position 7,559 of record NZ_JBWJVP010000286.1, read on the forward strand.
GCGCAAGGTTCTGGGCTTCCGGCTGTGGCTGCTGTTTCAGCTCATCATACAGATCCCTCAGTGTCGGTACGGTATCCGCATCGTAATTAAGTCCCCTTGTACGTAAGCCTTCCACATATTCCATATAAACGTTCTTAGTACAGCGGTCGATAACGGAACGCTGCGTTGGGGAAAGATCGTACCTGGAACCAAGGGCTGCCTCACAAATGGAAGCAATGAAGTCTGCTTTCAGCGTGATCGGATCATCCTTTTCCGCATAATCCAAACTCATATCCATCGGGTTTAAGTATACGTTGGAACCCGGGGCAATACGGATGACGGAACCATGGAACAGTACTGCTAACGGGCTGTACTCATTCTCAGGGTCGATAACGATGATATCATCGTCGGTGTTCAAAAGCACCGAAACCATTTCCCTTTTTGCACTGAAGGATTTACCTGAACCTGGGGTTCCAAGGATAACGCCATTACCGTTCTTTGCACTCTTTCTGTCATACAGGATCAGCTGATGGGATACTGCATTCAGGCCATAGTACAGACCGCCTTTCTGCATCAGTTCTTTTACGGAGAACGGAAGGAAGATCGCCGCACCCGTAGTATTTAACATGCGCTCCATCTTGACCCTGTTGTAGCATAATGGCAAACAGGTATCAAAACCCAGCTCCTGCTGTTCTGATAAAACATCTGCCTGGCAGACAAACCGTTCCGCGGTAGCCTTGACGATCTCCGTATACTTATCCAGCTGCTCTTTAGTGTCTGCAAAAACAGTCATGGTGATCGTGGTCATGAATAGTTTCTGGTTATCCTGCGTAAGATCCTCCATGATCTGTTCCACTTCACGCTGGAAGTTTCTGATCTCCGGGGAGATCAGATCCGAGGAGTAACCGTTCTTGCTTGCTTTTTTCTGCTGTTCTACCACGTTCTGGTTGATATCCACTGTCTTATTCTTTACCAGTTTAAGGGCATCCCCCTGCGCCAGAGAGCGGTAGATTATGGATGTGAGCATGTTAAACGGCTGGTTGGACATCTCCGCCAGGATATCTCCTCTGAGATAGGACGGAAGGTTCCTAAGTGTTAAAGACCTTGCATATTTATCATCGATCCGGATATAGTCATGTTCAAAGACCATGCTCATGGGAGCGATCGCATCCTTCGTGGGGGAAGGCCCCGTTTTTTAAGTTCTTTAAGATTAAAGGTCGACAGAGATTCCGTCCATCCCTCATCTTTAATTTCTGATAAAACGGGATATCGGAATCCACATGGTAGATATCGTAAAGGTTTGAAAGACGTTCCCTGATGGAACATGGAACCACGTCTGTACCTATCAGTTTCTTTAATCCCGATGCGATAGAAGAATCCAATCGGGAAAACGTGTTCTTTGCTTCCTCGATATCGTCTGCCTCTATATATACAACCAGATACTTATTATGTATGATATCGTGCTCCTTGCAACAGCCATCTTATCGATCAGCATATTGTTCATTTCTTCCCTGTATTCATTCAGGGAATCATTTTTGATTCCGATCAGCACATTCTGCTCAAACTCCGAACTGCTGATGCTTTTATTATGGACAACGACCTGCATCTGTACTTCAGGTCCGAAGCTTCCAATAAACTCCGAATATTTACCAAAGATCGCTCTCTGCTCATCCATGGATTCAATGGAGAAGTTAATATCAGAGAGGGCATACATTTTAGAATACCCTCTCGCAGAAACCTGTATGATTCCGTTCTCATATGCTCCCAGGTATGGGATGGAATCCTGCACAGTCTTTGGGAATCCCTTGTAGGTTCTTTAGGAGTTTTCTTCGTATATGTCCAACCCTAAGGCTTTTGTTATTGTGTTAAGAATACCCATATAACCTCCTACTTGGTACATCACGTAATCAGGATGTTTCCTCAATACGGATGCACTGAAGACTTTCTGTTTAAAATTTTTTTCTGTTTTTGCTTTCTCTGCTTCCTCTTCCTGGCTGTTATAAAAATTCTCGATACTGGTATGTCCTTACCTTTGGAGCGATATAGTTAAGAACAAAAGCGTTCTTTAAAAATTTTTCCAGCGGCATATCGTATGGGGGTTACGACTGCAAATGCCATAATGGGCACTGCCAGTATTACTCCGATCCCAATCTTTGTATTTAAAGACAGTCCCGGCATGATGGCATTTACGAGCGTCAGCGTCGCAAAATCAACTGCTGCCGTAATCAGGCCGCACACCACCATCCTTGTAGAGAACGGGCCGATGAGGGTTGTTTTCACTTTTGTAATGTCCTTTGGAATAGGGACTTCTATCATGGAACATTCCTCCTTGCATATAGAAAGGCTGCCGGGATCTAAAGATCCTCTCATGCCTTTGATTTCCTTAAACACCGGCAATGTCGTTGGCAATACCCATGGACTTGAACAAGAGACCGATCTTTGTGACAGTAAGTCCAAGACAGGTCAGCCATGTGGAGCCAAACTTACCAGAACCGGTGATCGCATCCAGAAAAGCGATCGTTTCCTTTGGAAAACGAGTTTCCGGTTGCTGCCTTCAGGTCACTTATTGCCTTAACTGCATCCGGCCCGACCTTCCACTGGATCAGAAGGGCAACACAGTCTGTGATGATGACAGCCAATGCGAATTGAAGGGCAAGAGCAAAGATCTTTTTCAAATAACGGATCCCTGCCGCATGGTTTCCATCACCAAAGAGATCAGCAACTCCCACAGGGGCAAACATTGCCCTGACGGAGAGCTCCACGATCCTTGAGATAGCGATAAACATGACCGAAATGTTTGAGACCATTACTACCAGATACGAAATGAGGATCTTGAGCAGGTAACCGACAGAGTCGATGATGCCAACTTTCTTTAATCCTTTTTTCAGCATGGAAACCTTAGCGGCATCCGCAAAGAAAGAGTTTCCACCCTCCGCAGCACTCAGTTCCTTCGCAAGGGCCGAGCCCGCACTTACCATGTACTGGATGATGGTCATACTGTTTGTGATCAGCATGTATGCAAGCGCAAGTTTTATAAAAGTCTTGATAAAATATTCATAATTGAAATTTTTACTGGAAGCCTTATCTGCTATATCGATAAGGAAGTAAAGGATCATGATGGATACGCCGACGGTCGTGATAACTGCAACAATATTTGTAAACCGGCTATCCTTCATGAGTTTCGAGAAAAGTTCATCATATGTTGTGAAAGTCTTAAGAACGCTAGTAGAAGTAAACAGTCCATTGTATATTTCAACGATCCAACTTAATAGTGTTACTAGCAATTACTGGCCCTCCTGTTAGATATCTGCGTTTCCGATTGTAAGTCCGTCAATTCCAAGACCTTCAATAACGGATTTCAGGGAGATCAGTACAATAGAGCAGATGATCGTCTGGATCGCATCTGACTTAGACTCTGCATCTGTTCTTTTGATAGCCATAATGAACTGCGCTACACCCCATACTAAGAGGACAATACCTACCCATCTGAACATTGCAAGGATGATGGCCACGATATTTCCAATAAGACCGGAAGCTGTACTTTTACTTCCGGCTGCAAAGGTCATCATTCCTGACATCATGATGAACAAATATGCCATGGTCATGATGCTGATCGCCTTTCCGCAGACAAGCATGGTTTTTCTTCTTTTCTCTTCCATCTCATTTTTCTTGAGCAGTAATTTTCCGCAGGTGAGTTCCGCGGAAGCCTTCATTGAAGATAAAAAATTCATTTCTAAAAATTCTCCTTTCAAAATATTTCAACAGGAAGGGATACCGGTTCTTGCCCACACCGGCATCCCGATATCTGTTGAGCACTTGTAAAATGAAAAAAAATGAAAAAAACGAAAAAAGGGGTTAAAAGACACTGAGACTCAGAAGTCCAGATAATAGAAGCACCTGAAAAAAAGTGAATTCGAATTCACTTTTTTTGTACGATGCCGAGTAGTGTATAAGGGGAAGAAACACAATGATAAGCCTGATAAGATGCATAATAAAGGACATCCACGGTCTGTTTTACTCTCCGCGGATGCCCTTAAAACGAAAGGAAAAAAGTTTTAGAACGGACAGCGCTTTAACTGTCCGTACGTAATATGACAAAAAGGTACAAAAAAGAGGCGGTAAAGACCACCTCTTTCTCCAGAGTAATACTAAGCATCTTTCTTTGGTCCAAAGTAATCCACGAAAGTTTTAAATGAAGGAACAGTTTTATCATAAAGCACCCTTGCCCGGTTTTCAGATAAAAACTGTTCTAACTGTTCTTTATATAGATGCATCCCAGACCGGATACTGGATGCATCTACGGAAACAAGAAGGGACAGGATCACGCTGCGCACTTCATCATCCGTTACTTTGAAATTTTTAAAACACTCCTTCCGCAGAAACTCCCCCAATACTCCTTCCAGATCACTGCCGGCAGAGTCTGCTTTTTTTGTATTTCCCTTTTCCGCGGCAGGCAGCTGCTTTTCAGGTTCTTTCTTCTTATCCTCTGTGCTTTTGTTATGGCTGGCAGGCTGTCCTTTTGTTTTCTCCTCTTTGCCGGCGGATTTTTTGTTTTCCATACTCAACTTGTCATTGGTATTTTTAGGCTTTACCTCTGCCTTATCCTGTTTTTTGTCTGGCTTTGGTGGCTCCGGCTTCACCTTGCTTTCTGAAGAGACAGGCCTTTTTTTGTCAACAGGACGGTTCGATCCTTTTTTGGGCGTTTTTTCCTTTGGCGGGACTGCCGGTTTGTCAAGCACTGCACCATCTTCCACTTCCAACATGGTCAGCATATCCATGGTCATGTCCGAGAGCGTATCCATGTCCGCAGTTATGGGGACAGTTGCTTTATCCGGACGCTTTCCTTTCTTTCTGGGAGACTCGCTGTTTTTCGGTTCAGGCTTTTTGGCCGCTTCTTTTTTCCCTCCAGAAGATTTCTTTCCATCTGTCTTTGGTTCTTCCGGGAACTTCTCCTTTACCTCTGTCTGATCCCTGAGGATATTACGGATACCCATATAGGAGGAAGCAGAGTCATCATATAAAAGAAAATCCTTAAAAACACCGGTGAGGGAAGCGTCCCCCCAGAGGATAAACTTATCTTTTGGGTTGACGGAGTGCTGCACCCCGATCTCGAACGTGATCAGCGGGATACAGTCAGCCATTTTTTTCGGGAGCATCCTTAAGATGATCCAGCCTTTACTGATGTACTCAAATACAATGTCCGGAAGTTTCCTGCCTTTTTCATAAAACAACAGTATTTTGTACCCTTTGGCAAATTCTGCAGGAAGAAGCTTTTCCACGCTGTCAAAGTACATGCTGTCCATGATATAGATATTCATTTATCTATCTCCAGCTCCGGATCGTCCAGGTCGTCAAATACGCTGAAATCCAATTCCGGCTGATGCAGGACGGTATCGAATCCGTTTGCAACATTGATGTGTTTACAAAGCTGGTCATCAGACAATACTGTAGACATATTGCTGGCACTGTAAAGAACATTCCTGTAGGATGTCTTCCCATCCATATCCTTTACGCAGAATGCAGCAAAATAAGGGATACCGCAGATCACGCACATCCGGTTCAGCTCTTTTAAGATCGGTTTGATCTTCTCTTCATAGTCGTCTGTTCTGTCAAACATATAAAACCCTCCTTTTAGTCGAAAAAAGTGAATTCGAATTCACTTTTTTGGATGGCAGGGATGAACCCCGGCCTTACCATTTAATATGAAAAAAAGGCTGTACCTGCAAAGGTACAACCTGTGAAGCCCATGAGATCAGTCATGGGCAGCCTGATTTTTCAAATACGAGTTGAGGGCATCAAAGATGGACAACTGGGAAGCCCCCTTAACCTGGCGGTTGTATTCCGCTTTCTGGGCATCCGTCATCTCATGGGAGCCTGCCTCACGGGAACTCCTCCTTGCTGCGGCACGTTTTTTCCTTTCCTGTGCCTTCAGCCCTTCGTTCGGATCGACTGGGCAGTACGGGATATCTTCCGCCTCAAACACTTCCCTGAGGAACTGGTTGTATGTGCGGTCATCTTTCGGACCGTATGCCACATACTGTCCGGTAATGTAAAGCAGGTCCCTTGCACGTGTCATGGACACGAATAACAAACGACGGGCTTCTTCCACCTTTTTCTGATGTTTAGGTCCTGAGGTATGCAATGACGCAGAATCATAACCGCTGATACTGTTAAACACTGCTTTCCATTCCAGGCCCTTAGAAGAATGTGCGGTCGTCAAAACTACACCCTGGTACTTCTGTTCCATCTTCTTTCCGGCGTTTTTCCCATAAATGGAAAAATTACGGATGTATTCCAGTTCGGACTGCAGGTCCTCATTGGCATAAACAAGGTCCAGAAAAGCCTGATAGATCTCATCCTCCTCTTTTAAGGCATCCAGGAATTTGTGGAACAATACCCTCTGGTATGGGATCTCCAGCTGGTCAATGCTCATGAAGGTTTTCTTCATCTCATCCACTTCCAGACGCAGCCCGGTCATGCTCTTTTTATGGAAAATGTCGCCGTGGTACCTCGCTACCAGGTAGTTGAAGTACAGCAGGTCTGATTCCGGCTGGTAGAACGCTTCGGCAAGACTTAATGCTGCTTTGACATTTGCATTCTCCATATACGGGAGCGGGCTCATCATGACCCATGGGATCCCTGCCTGTGTAAGCTCGGCACCCAGGGCAACAAGCTCCGTTTTCTTAAAGGCAATGAAGGCGATGTTTTCCGGCTGATACCCTGAATGGATTCAGATCCTTGATCCGTTCCGAGATATAGCGGTACTCCGTCTTCTTGTCATGGAAGCCCCTTACCACTGGTTTTTTCCCGGATTCCCTTACCGGTATCATATCCTTGTCCACACGATCTTTATTTAATGCATTGATCTTATTGGCCAGCTCCAGGATCTCCGGTGTGGAACGTCGGTTTTCCGTCAGGTACAGGTC
>NZ_JBWJVP010000287.1:0-17038 GCF_056339915.1 Blautia sp. ZXY-1-B12
TGTTGCCGCGGATACACTAAAACAGCCCATTACAAAAACGGTCATCACAAAAAGGAGCAGATACTTTAACAATAGTTTCCCATGTTTCTTCATTCTTATTCTCCGTTTCCTCTCTTTTTATACGTATTGTTTTACGTTTTAATTGGGTTATTGTTGCATTTCTTTCTCAATCATTACAGATTTGTTACGTGGTATATTATATCGGATTCATATATTATTGTCAACTTGTGAAAAGCAACAATTCGCATCGAACTTAAGGTTATTGGTTACTGTGAACATAATGAACAATGATGAAACTGTAACACTTTTTGCGGTTCCACATATGATAGGATTGTAAAGAAAAAAAAACGGAGGATTTAATATGAGCGACTTAGCTGCTACAAATTGCGGATGTGAGGACAGAGGAGGATGCGGATGTGGCTGCGCTAATAACAGCGGATGCGGATGCGACAATGGCTGCGGATGTAATAACGGATGTGGATGTAACAGTGGATGGGGACTTTCAGGCGGAAATAATTCCTGCTGTAATATCCTCTGGATCATCATCCTTCTGTGCCTGTGCGGAAACAATAACTGCGGATGCAGCAATGGCTGCGGCGGATGTGGCAACGGTGACAACTGCTGGATTATTATCGTGCTGCTTCTGTTATGTGGAAACAATGGCTGTGGATGTGGCTGCTGACAATCATTTTCTGTTGGCAGGGGGATCTTTCCCTCTGCCTCTTTATATTTTACAGGATTATAATTTCGTCCTTATTATTCATGCTGCCTGATATTATCCTTATCTTTCATATTCCGGGAATTGATCCTGTCTGTTTTCTTTTCCAGGTGCACTGTCTGAGCACATTGTTTTTTCTTTTTCACACACTCCAGATCTATCTCATAAAAAGCATTTCCATTTATAATAAGCATTTCTTTCTTTTCTTCTGACTCTGATCCCATATCTGATTCTCCATTTTTTTGCAACTGCAAACGCATGATACCTGCAGCAATTCCATAAAATTTGAGGCAGCGTGCAGTAAAGCAGTCTCACAGTTACTTAAATTCTACTTTATTATATGTCAGAATCCTTCTCCCCGTCATATTCTGTTAATAAAAAACATAAAATGGAAGCAGATATTATGAATGAAGAGCAGATTTCACAGACTTTACTGGATCAGATGGTCAGTTCTGACCGCGGACAGATGATAAAAGCCGCCATTCCTTATCTTCCGCCAAAAGGACAGCAGATTTTCTCAGTCTATGAAAAAGCGGTTGAATTTATCAATACGGTTTCTGTTTTCAGCAAAAGAAGTTCCGGCAGCGATCTGTGTGCCATGAGCATGCCGCCCCAGAATCCGGTGGATATCATCAATGATATCCGCAGCTTCTGTTATGGTCCCAGCAGGGATAAATTAGATCAGATGGTAAATATGATGGCTATGGTTCAGATGCTGCAGCTCATGAACCAGCCTGCAGATGGTGAGAAGGAGGATTCCCATGAATGATGACTGGCGCAACAACCCGAAGCTTGCAGGTATGGATCGTTCCAAGCTTGATATGCTTCAGAATCTGGCTTCCCAGGGAAGTTCAAAGGGTGCAAATGAGATGCTGCCTTTCCTGATGAGCGCAGCTGCTCAGGGAAAAAAAGGTGGTCTGAAATTTAATGCTGATGAGATTTCTGCGATCATTGAAGTGCTGAAGATGGGAAAATCTCCCGCAGAGGCACAAAAACTTGATAAAGTGGTGAACCTTATGAAAATGATGCGGTGACCAAGTCCCCACTCACTGCTTATTGCTTTTCGCAGACTCCGCAGAAAACTTACCTGATTCGGTTAATATGAATTGCTATGATAACAAAAAGAGTACATTTCATCAACTTTCCGAAATGTACTCTTATGTTCAGTAATGTAACTTGTCACCAATTATTATCTGTCATATTTGCGCAGCCTGTCGCAGATAAATGTCAGTGCCTGTTCAACTGCCTGGTCTCTGATACTTTTTCTGTCGCCCTCAAAGTGAAATTCCCTCACAGTTGTCTTTCCTGCACAGTAACATCCCATAAATACGGTTCCCACCGGTGTTTCCTCTGTTCCACCGCCCGGACCTGCAAGTCCTGTCACAGAGAGACAGACATCGGTTTTGGCTGCTTTCGCACCGCCTTTTGCCATCTGTCCGGCACATTTGGCTGAGACAGCACCTTCTTTCTTCAGTGTACTCTTCTTTACTCCAAGACATTTTCTTTTGGCGCGGTTTGTATATGTGACATAACCACACATAAATACCTCCGAAGCTCCCGGTACATTTACGATGTCCGCTGCTACCGCACCGCCTGTACAGGACTCGGCAAGAGACAGTGTCATTTTCTTTTTTTTCAGGAGTCCTACAACTGTTTCTTCTAATGCTGATTCTTCTGATGCTTCCTTTTCTGAAGCCATATTTAAAGCCTTCTTTCTAATCCTGCATGGACAGAACACTCCTGTTCTGCCAGATATATGTGATCAGGGAAATAACGGTAAGTGCCAGAGAAAGCCAGATAAATATCTGTTCCAGAATATCAAACACTCCGCCCAGATCGATCAGCAGTAAAATGATCATGATCATCTGGGAAACCGTCTTAAATTTGCCCCAGTAGTTTGCCGCGATCACAACACCGTTCTCGGCTGCGATCAGACGGAATCCGCTGATAATAAATTCTCTTCCTATAATAATGATAACAAACCATGCCGGAAGTTTTTCCAGTTCAATAAAGCAGATCATTGCAGAACACACAAGCAGCTTGTCTGCAAGAGGATCCATGAATTTTCCAAAGTTTGTCACCAGATTGTATTTTCTGGCAAGCTTTCCGTCAAACCAGTCGGTCACACTTGCAACAACAAAAATAGCAAGTGCTATATAGCGGTTTGCCTCACCGCCCAAGTCTGTAAGCATAAACAGTACAAGAAACGGAACCAGAATCATTCTGGCTACTGTAAGTTTATTCGGTGTATTCATCTGCCAACTCTCCTATCAAATCATATTCCAGTGCACCGGTCACACGTACCTTTGCAAAATCTCCTGTCATCAGGAGTTCTCCTGTCTGCACAAAAATATAACCGTCGACCTTTGGTGCATCTCCGTAAGTTCTGCCAATGTATGCGCTCTCATCTGCAACTTTTCCCTCGATCATCACGAGAAGTTCCTGTCCGATACGGTCAGTTCCCTTATCATAGGAAATCTCCTGCTGAAGCTCCATGATCTCGTCACGTCTGGCCTCTTTGACTTCTTCCGCAACCTGATCAGGCATCGTTGCTGCAGGTGTATCTTCTTCCGGTGAGTAAGTAAATACTCCCAGACGGTCAAATTCCATCTCATCCACAAAGCTCATCAGCTCTTCGTGGTCTTCCTGTGTTTCCCCGGGGAATCCGGAGATCAGAGTGGTACGGAGCACGATGTCAGGAATCTCCCGGCGAAGCTTATTTACAATCTCCACCAGTTCTGCCTGTGTTGTCCTTCTTCCCATTCTCTTTAAGATACGGTCACTTGCATGCTGGATCGGAAGATCCAGATAATGGCAGATCTTCTTCTCCTCTTTCATGGTCTGGATCAGTTCATCATAAATTTCCTCCGGATAGCAGTAAAGCACGCGGATCCAGCGGATTCCTTTGATCTTGCATAACTCTTTCAGGAGGATATGAAGAGATTTCTTTCCATATATGTCAGTTCCATATACGGTTGTCTCCTGTGCGACAAGGATCAGCTCTTTTACGCCTTCCTCTGCCATCTCCTTTGCCTGTGTTACCAGACGTTCCATCGGAACGCTTCGGAATTTACCGCGAAGTTTCGGGATGATACAGTAGGTGCAGTGTTTATCACAGCCTTCTGCTATCTTGAGGTATCCGAAATGTCCGCCTGTTGTGAGAACACGTTTGCCAAGCTTTTCCGGAAGATAATCAATATCTTTAAATTCCTGGAAATGTTTTCCTTCCATTGCTTCACGGATTGCCTTAAGGATGTCTCCGTAGGAAGTTGTTCCAAGTACTGCATCTACTTCCGGTACTTCCTCAATGATCTCATTCTTATAACGCTGTGCCATACATCCTGTGACAACCAGGACTTTACAGCTCCCGGTTTTCTTGTATTCTGCCATCTCAAGGATGGTGTTGACGCTCTCTTCCTTTGCGTCATTGATAAAGCAGCAGGTGTTCACCACAATGGCCTCTGCTTCAGTTTCATCATCTACGATCTCGAACCCGTTACCTGTAAGAAGTCCAAGCATTTCTTCGGAATCTACAAGGTTCTTGTCACAGCCTAATGATACGAATAATAATTTCATAAATTCTCCTATAAGAATGTGCCTGAAAATATACCTCTGTAATTCTCAGACACATCCTTTTGTTTATCTATTGTGTTACCATCAGTTCTTACTCTTCAGTTGTTTCTGCAGTTGTTTCTTCTGCTGTTTCAGCAGTCTCTGTGATTTCAGAAGCCTGTGCTGATTCTTCTGTCTGTGCCTCAGCTGTCTGTTCTGTTCCTTCTTCATCCTCTTCTTCCGGAGCAAGGATCTTTACTTTTCCTTTGTAGAGCTCGTCGATCGCAACTGAGAGAGGTTTCTTGCCTGCCGCACCCTCTACCATTGGTTTGGAACCTGCAATGATCTGACGCGCACGTTTACTTGCAGCAAGTACAAGGGAATAACGGCTGTTAAGGGACATTGTTGTATCGTCGTCCTCACTGTTTGTATTGATTGCTTCGATTAATTCTGTATAAGACGGATGTATCATGTATTTTCTCCTTTCTTTTAAGCGGTCTGGGCCGCATGTTTATCATTTCTGAAATGCTTTTGTCTGTTTCTGGATATCTGCGATAAATTCTGCATTTCTGGATACTCTGGAATGTTCACTCACAATAATCTGATGAAGATGGTCTACGCATTCCTCTACAGTATCGTTGACAAGAATATAGTCATATTGTCCCATACCTTCTGCCTCTTCACCGGCTCTTGCAAGTCTGTCTGCGATCACCTGTGCGGTTTCTGTTCCTCTGCCTGTGAGACGGCGTTCCAGTTCCTCCACAGTCGGCGGAGTTACAAACACCAGAAGTGCTTCCGGTATTTTCTCTTTGATCTTCATTGCGCCCTGGATTTCGATCTCAAGGATTACATTTCTGCCTGCCTGAAGCTGCTCTTCGACATAAGAGCGTGGGGTACCATAATAATTTTCCACATACTGGGCATATTCAAGCAATGCATCCTCTTCGATCAGCTTCTCAAATTCATCCCTTGTACGGAAGAAATATTCTCTGCCGTCCTCTTCACCGGGACGGGGTTTTCTGGTTGTTGCGGAGACAGATAATGCATAACCATCATATTTCTCCATGAGGCGTTTCATTACTGTGCCTTTTCCTGCACCGGAAAATCCGGAAACCACTACTAAAATTCCTTTATTCATGGGTCTCTCCCTTATCCTCGTTTTCATATATTTCTGCAAATCTCCGGGCAATGGTCTCAGGCTGAAGTGCGCTGAGCACCAGATAATCGTCGCTTGTGACGATCACTGCTTTTGTCTTTCGCCCCTGAGTTGCATCAATCAGTGACCGGGTTCCCTTTATGCTCTGCACCATTCTTTTTACAGGTGCCGCATCCGGGCTTACCACTGCCACGATTTTCTGTGAATTGACTACATTTCCAAAACCGATATTAATAAGTCTTGCCACGTTTTCTTCCTCTATTCTACGTTCTGGATCTGTTCTCTGACTTTCTCGATCTCTGTTTTCAGATCAATGGCAATGTTGGAAATCTCCAGATCACTTGATTTGGATAAAATCGTGTTTGCTTCTCTGTTCATTTCCTGTGCCATGAAGTCCAGTTTGCGTCCGATGCCTTCTTTCTCTGTTGTAAGCATCTTTTTCATGTTCCTGATGTGGCTGTGAAGGCGGACGGTTTCCTCATCATTGCAGATTTTGTCTGAAAACAGGATGACTTCTGCTGCGATGCGGTTGTCATCGATCTGTGTGTCTTCCAGCAGCTCGGAAACTTTTGCTTCCAGTTTGGTCCTGTAGGCATTGACTACTTCCGGAGAGCGGGCTTCTACACGTAATACTTTTTCTTCAAGGCTGTCCAGTTTTCCGATAAGATCTTTCTCAAGATTTCTGCCTTCCAGTATCCTTGTCTGGACAAATTTCTCACATGCCTCGCGAAGGGGCGGTTCCAGAGATTCCCAGAGTGCTTCCTCATCAACAGACTGTTCTTCCATGACAAGTACCTCCGGATAGCGTGACAGGGTGCTGACTTTGATATCGTAGTCAAGGTCAAAGTCCTGCTGCATCTGTTTGAGACAGGTGATGTATTCGGATGCGAGTTCTCTGTTGTATTTGAGAGCTCCGTTGTCCAGGGTGTAGTCTTCGTATGTGATGTATACATCAACTTTGCCTCTCTGGATGTAGGTTTTCATCAGGTTTCTGACTGCGCCTTCCAGGAAGTTGAGTTTTCTGGGCATTTTGATGCTGAGGTCCAGGTATCTGTGGTTGACAGATTTTAGTTCGATTGTTATTTTTCTTTCTTTGGTCACGACTTCTGCCCGGCCGAAACCTGTCATGCTTTTTATCATAGTTTTTCTCTCTTTGTCTGTCTATTAGTGTCGGGGTATGTGTGCCTGTTCTGGTTTACATACAGATTTATTATAGTTCATTATAGAATGGGAGTCAAACATTTTTTCGTTGATGGCGGTAGGAAATGTGTGGTATACTAGCAGAAGGGACGCCGCAGGTGGGACGCAGGTGGGACGCAGGAGAAAATAAATAGTTCCGGGCGCGGTTTCGGGGTTTAGTCAACTCTAAGGCTTCGGAAATCTGCTAAAGGCATGAAAAAAACAGCAAAACTCGCTTCGCTCAGACAGGTTGCTGTTTTTTTCATAACGCAGATTCCCGAAGCCTAAGAGTTACTACAACCCCTGCAAATGCGCCCGGAACTATTTATTTTCTCCTGCTGGTAGCTGGCTGTTGGAGGTATATGGTATATCCTTTAAATTGAACGGCTTTCAGAAAAGCTTATTATAGTTTGTTTGTCAGAAAGGGCTTCGCCTTTCTGACGTAAAACGTTGATTATTCTGACTAACTGATTTGTTTTTTCTTTTCTTGATCGTACTGTCGTATTGATTGAGTTTTGATTATTTTTACTGATTATTTTTTAAAGGAGTGTTTTTATATGGCTTTTGATGGGATTACGATTGCGGCTATGGTGAAGGAGCTGCATTTGAATTTGGATGGAGGACGGTTTAATAAGATTGCTCAGCCGGAGGCGGATGAGCTTTTGATTACGGGGAAAGGGGCGAATGGGCAGTGCAGGCTGCTGCTTTCGGCCAGTGCTTCTCTTCCGCTGATTTATTTTACTTCTAAGAATAAGCCCAGCCCTATGACTGCGCCTAATTTCTGTATGCTGCTACGTAAGCATATTGGAAGTGCAAGGGTTTCGGATATCAGGCAGCCGGGGATGGAGCGTGTGGTGATGTTTGAGCTGGAGCATCTGAATGAGCTGGGGGATCCCTGTAAGAAGGTTCTTATCATGGAGCTGATGGGCAAGCACAGTAATATTATTTTCTGTGATGATAAGGGGATGATCCTGGATAGTATCAAGCATGTTTCTTCTCATATGAGTTCTGTGCGTGAGGTGCTTCCGGGAAGGGAGTATTTTATTCCGAAGACGCAGGATAAGCTGAATCCGCTGACTGTGAGTGAGGAGGAGTTTTGTGATGTTGTGTGCAGGAAGCCTTGTAATATTTCCAGGGCTGTTTACTCTTCTCTTACTGGAATCAGTCCGGTTGTTGCGGAGGAGATCTGTTTCAGGGCTTCGATTGACGGAAGTGATGCAGCGCAGTCTCTGGATGAGGCGGCGAGGGTGCATTTGTATCATACGTTCCGCAGGCTGATGGATCAGGTTGTGGATGGGGATTTTTCTCCGAATATTGTTTACCGGGGGGAAGAACCTGTGGAGTATGGTGTGTTTGCGTTCCAGCAGTATGGACCGGAGTATCATTCTGTGGAGTTTGAGAGTGTTTCACAGATGCTGGAGACTTATTATGCGACAAAGAATACGTTGACGCGTATCCATCAGAAGTCTTCGGATCTGAGGAGGATCGTGCAGACTGCGCTGGAGCGTAACCGTAAGAAGCTGAGTCTGCAGGAGAAGCAGATGAAGGATACTGCGAAGAAAGAGAAGTATAAGGTTTACGGGGAGCTGATCAATACTTATGGGTATGGGCTGGAGGATGGATGTAAGTCGTTTAAGGCTCTGAATTATTATACCAATGAGGAGATTACCATTCCTCTTGATCCTACTATGACTCCGGCGGAGAATTCCAAAAAGTATTTTGACAAGTATGGAAAGCTGAAGCGTACGGAGGAGGCTCTGACTGAGCAGATTGCAGATACGAGAAGTGAGATTGAGCATCTGGAGTCTGTTTCCAATGCTCTGGATATTGCTTTGGCTGAGAGTGATCTGGCACAGATCAAGGAAGAGCTGATGGAGTATGGATATATTAAGAAGCATTATGACCGCAGGAAGGGACAGAAGGCACAGAGTAAGTCTAAGCCGTTCCATTATGTGACTGAGGATGGGTATGATATTTATGTGGGAAAAAATAATTTCCAGAATGATGAGCTTACCTTTAAGTTTGCCACAGGGAATGACTGGTGGTTTCATGCCAAGAAGATGGCCGGTTCGCATGTGGTCGTGAAGTCTAAGGACGGAGAACTGCCGGATCATATCTTTGAGATTGCGGGACAGCTTGCCGCTTATTATTCCAAAGGACGTACTGCCCCTAAGGTGGAGATTGATTATATCCAGAAGAAGCAGGTGAAAAAGCCTGCAGGGGCGAAGCCCGGATTTGTGGTTTATTATACAAATTATTCGTTGATGGCTGAGCCGTCATTAAAAGGAGTCAGGGAAGTCTGATCATACTGTTGTATAGTTACAAATATTAAAAGAATTGCGGGAGCTGCTTTGCAGCGGAGTAAGTAATTCGTGGATGTCAGGTCAGGGGTGAAATACCTTTTGACCCTGACATTATATAACAATAATTAAGGAGAATTTCTTTTTATGAGTATTTTGAATGTTGAACATCTGACACATGGTTTCGGAGACAGGGCGATTTTTAATGATGTGTCTTTCCGCCTGTTAAAGGGCGAGCATATTGGACTGGTTGGTGCCAACGGGGAAGGTAAATCTACTTTCTTTAATATTGTAACCGGAAAGCTGATGCCGGATGAGGGTAAGATTGAATGGGCAAAGAATGTACGTGTCGGCTATCTGGACCAGCATTCTGTCCTTTCTCAGGGTATGTCCATCCGTGACGTGCTGAAGTCTGCGTTCTCTTATCTTTTTGAGATGGAGGAAAGAATGAATGGGATCTGTGACTCTCTTGGCACTGCTTCTCCTGAGGAGATGGATACTCTGATGGAAGAGCTGGGAACTATTCAGGATACCCTTACCATGCATGATTTCTATGTGATCGATGCGAAGGTGGAGGAAGTTGCCAGAGCCCTGGGACTTCTGGATATCGGACTGGAACGTGATGTTACAGATCTGAGTGGTGGTCAGAGAACCAAGGTTCTGCTTGGCAAGCTGCTTCTGGAGAAGCCGGATATCCTGCTTCTGGACGAGCCTACCAACTATCTGGATGAGGAACATATCGAATGGCTGAAGCGTTATCTGCAGGATTATGAGAATGCATTTATCCTTATCTCCCACGATATTCCGTTTCTGAATTCTGTTATCAATCTGGTTTATCATATGGAGAATCAGGAACTGAACCGTTATGTCGGGGATTATGACCATTTCCAGGAAGTGTATGAGGTGAAGAAGGCTCAGCTTGAGGCTGCTTACAGACGCCAGCAGCAGGAAATCAGTGAACTGAAGGATTTCGTCGCAAGAAATAAGGCCAGGGTTTCTACAAGAAATATGGCAATGTCCAGACAGAAGAAGCTGGATAAGATGGATGTGATCGAGCTTGCTGCCGAGAAGCCGAAGCCTGAGTTTCATTTTAAATACGGACGCACTCCGGGAAAATATATTTTCGAAACGAAGGATCTGGTTATTGGTTATAATGAACCTCTTTCCAGACCTGTTACTTCTCTATGGAAAGAGGAAATAAGATTGCGCTGGTTGGTGCAAACGGTATCGGTAAGACAACTTTACTGAAGAGTATTCTGGGATTGATCCCGTCTCTGAAGGGTTCCTGCGAACTCGGGGAGAATCTTCAGATTGGATATTTTGAGCAGGAAGTAAAGGGTGATAACAAGACTACCTGTATTGATGAGATCTGGGCGGAGTTTCCGTCTTATACTCAGTATGAAGTGCGGTCTGCTCTCGCCAAATGCGGTCTGACTACCAAGCATATTGAAAGTCAGGTACGTGTACTGAGTGGCGGGGAGCAGGCGAAGGTGCGTCTGTGTAAGCTGGTGAATAAAGAAACGAACATTCTGCTTCTGGACGAGCCTACCAATCATCTGGATGTGGATGCAAAAGAAGCTTTGAAGCAGGCATTGATCGAATATAAGGGAAGCATTCTCCTGATCTGCCATGAACCGGAGTTTTACCGCGATGTGGTTTCTCAAGTATGGGACTGCAGTAAATGGACTACAAAAGTATTATAATAATTAGTATATGAAGGGTTATTACAAATGAGTAAAGCAAAAACTGTGGATCTGACTTCCGGTCCGATTCTGAAAACTCTGGCAGAGCTGGCTCTGCCTATCATGATTTCTTCCATGCTGGGAACAGCATACAGTATTATGGATATGGCATGGATCGGACTGCTTGGTGCAAAGGCGGTTGCAGGCGTGGGAGTAGGCGGAATGTATGTCTGGCTCTCCCAGGGGCTTGCATCCCTGTCAAGAATGGGCGGACAGGTAAATACAGCTCAGGCATGCGGGCGCAAAGATTATGACCAGGCACGTTCCTATGCTGCCAGTTCTCTGCAGCTTACTGCACTGTCCGGCATTTTGTTTGCTGCTGTCTGTGTTATTTTCATACAGCCTCTGCTGGGATTTTTTAATCTGACCGATGCAGAAACTTATACTGCTGCCAGATCTTATACATTGATCACCTGTGGGCTGATTCTTTTTTCTTATCTGAATCTGACGCTGACCGGACTCTCTACTGCGCAGGGAGATTCCCGCACTCCCCTGCTTGCAAACTTTATCGGGCTTGCAGGAAATATGATTCTGGATCCGCTGCTGATCCTTGGCATCGGACCTTTCCCGAGGCTGGAGGTTGCCGGAGCCGCTATTGCGACAGTAAGTTCACAGATTCTGGTTTTTGTGGTGATGGTTCTGCGTATCCGGCATTCCAGACTGGAGCCAAATGTTTTACAACATCTGAATCTGCTGTCTGTTTTTCCAAAAGAATATTATAAGCACATTTTCAGGATCGGGTTTCCCACAGCTATACAGGGAAGCATTTACTGTTTCATCTCCATGATTCTGACCCGTATGGTTTCCGGTTATGGTGCTGCCGCTATTGCAACGCAGCGTGTTGGCGGACAGATTGAATCCGTATCCTGGAATACTGCTGATGGTTTTGCTTCAGCACTGAATGCTTTTATTGCCCAAAACTACGGTGCACGAAAAAAAGACCGTATCCGTAAAGGTTACAGTCTGTCATTTCGCGTTCTCACAATTTGGGGCCTGTTTGTCACTGCAGCTTTTGTCTTTCTTCCGGAACCAATTGCCAGGTTATTTTTCCACGAAAAAGAAGCGCTGGATACTGCTGTCAATTATCTGGTCATTATCGGATTCAGTGAAGTCTTTATGTCCATTGAGCTGATGACAGTGGGCGCATTATCAGGGCTTGGACGCACCAGATTATCCAGTACGATCAGTGTGATCCTGACAGGCTCACGAATCCCGCTGGCATTGATCCTGACACATGCGGGAATGGGATTAAATGGTGTATGGTGGGCACTTACAATCTCTTCTATCGTGAAGGGAATCGTGTTTACACTGACATTCCGGCATATCAGCAGGCGGTTGCCTGAAAAGGTCTAAAAATACAGCTGGCAAACTCAAAAGAGGACTGTTCAGAAAAATTTCTGTCAGTCCTCTTTTTACTGTTTCTATTATTTCGCAACAAAGTTTACGATCTTGTTCGGTACATAAATCTCTTTGATAAGGTTCTTACCTTCCAGGAAGGAAGCAATTCTCTCGTCTGCTTTGGCAATCTCGAATGCTTTTTCTTTTTCACATCCGTTAGGGATTACGATTGTTCCTCTTACTTTACCGTTTACCTGTACACCGATCTCAACGGTCTTGGCAATTGTTTTGCCTTCATCGTATTTCGGCCATTCGGAAACTGCCAGTAAGCCTTCACCTCCGATGAATTCCCAGATTTCTTCGCAGATATGCGGTGCGAACGGGCTAAGCAGTTTGATAAAGATGGTAAGGTCATCTTTGCTTAAGTGTCCTTCTGCTGTGATCTCATTAATGAGTGTCATCAGGCTGGCGATCGCAGTATTGAATTTCAGGTTCTCGATATCAGAAGAAACTTTCTTGATGGTACGGTGGAGTTTCATCTCCAGTTCATCAGATACGGATTCTTCAGAAAGGATATCTGTCAGCCCTGCAACACGGTCCAGGAACTTCTTACAGCCCTTTACAGAGTTCTCGCTCCACGGTGTAGCTGCGCCATAGTCACCCATAAACAGTACATAGGTACGAAGAGTATCTGCACCGTATTCTTCTACAATATCCAGCGGATCAACTACGTTGCCCTTGGATTTACTCATTTTATCTCCGTCCGGTCCGAGGATCAATCCCTGGATGGAACGTTTTGCATATGGTTCCGGTGTATTTACTACGCCAAGATCATACAGGAAATGATGCCAGAATCTGGAGTAGATCATATGTCTGGTAACGTGTTCCATACCACCATTGTACCAGTCAACAGGCATCCAGTATTTCAGTTTGTCCATATCTGCCAGTGCATTTGCATTGTGCGGATCTGTATATCTTAAGAAATACCAGGAAGATCCTGCCCACTGAGGCATAGTATCTGTCTCACGCTTCGCTGCAGCACCGCATTTCGGGCATGTGCAGTTTACGAAAGAATCAATCTTTGCAAGTGGGGACTGTCCGTCTTCACCCGGCTCGAAGTCCTTTACATCCGGCAGGCGCAGCGGAAGTTCGTTCTCCGGAACTGCCACAACACCGCAGTTCGGGCAGTGGATAAGCGGGATTGGCTCACCCCAGTATCTCTGGCGGTTGAATGCCCAGTCTTTCATCTTATACTGAACACCGGCTTTACCGATTCCTTTTTTCTCCAGCTCTTCCAACATACGCTCAATAGAATCTTTCTTCTTTGCATATCCGTTCAGGAAATCGGAGTTTACCATTTCGCCGTCGCCTGTATAGGCTTCTTTGGAAATATCTCCGCCTTTGATAACTTCGATAATGTCGATGCCGAATTTCTTCGCGAAATCATAGTCACGCTGGTCGTGAGCAGGTACTGCCATGATAGCACCTGTACCATATCCCATCATTACATAGTCAGCAATGTAGATTGGAATTTTCTTACCGTTAACCGGGTTGATTCCCTCAAGTCCCTGGATTCTCACACCTGTTTTATCTTTTACAAGCTGAGTTCTCTCAAACTCTGTTTTCTTTGCACACTCATTACGATATGCAGTGATCTCATCCATGTTTGTGATTTTATCTGCATATTTGTCAATGATCGGATGTTCCGGTGCGATTACCATGAATGTTACACCAAACAGAGTATCCGGTCTGGTTGTATAGATTTCAAGTTTCTCATCGATTCCGTCAACATCGAAGTTAACGAAAGCACCTTTTGATTTGCCGATCCAGTGGATCTGCTGCTGTTTTACATTTTCCGGATAGTCTACATCTTTCAGACCTTCCAGAAGCTTATCTGCATACTGGGTGATTCTTAAATACCATACATCTTTTGATTTCTGAACAACATCGCTGTGGCAGATATCACATTTACCGCCCTGGCTGTCTTCATTGGAAAGGACTACTTTACAGTGCGGGCAGTAATTAACCAGTGTTCTGTCTCTGAATACAAGACCTTTTTCGAACATTTTCAGGAAAATCCACTGTGTCCATTTGTAGTAGTCTTCATCTGTTGTATCGATCACACGGTTCCAGTCAAAGGAAAATCCAACTTTCTTTAACTGGTTTGAGAATCTCTTGATGTTCTCATCTGTGATGATACGTGGATGTGTTCCGGTCTTTACTGCGTAGTTCTCTGTCGGGAGACCAAATGCATCAAATCCGATCGGGAAAAGTACATTATAGCCTTCCATACGACGTTTTCTGGAAATAACCTCCAGACTGGAATATGCTTTGATATGTCCTACGTGCATACCGGCACCGCTTGGATATGGGAACTCTACCAGACCATAGAATTTAGGTTTGTCACTGTTATCTTTGGCTTCGAAGACTTTGGCTTCTTCCCATTTTGCCTGCCACTTAGGCTCGATCTTTTTAAACAAGTATTTCATCTCTATACTTCCTCCAACATTTTGCTGTATGTGAACTACCCGGCAACAGAGTTACCAGGGCATCTGACTTAAGGCGAGATACCGTCTTTTTCAGGGTGCGTCCATGACACCACTACTGTTTGCTCCACTGAGCTACACAGCTGCTTTTATTATTTCCGGCGGTTTCAGTCCGATTATGGACATCTTATCCTAAAAATTTATTTTAATTCAACAAAGGCTGTTTGTCAATGTAACGTTTTGCTGTATCTAGTGTTTTTGCTGTAAAAATGGCACTTATTTCGCATTTTCGAGTAATACACCACTAGAGTGTGTCTGAAAAATCATTCCCGCAAAGTGTGACGCACATCTTGCAGAAAGCCTTTTTCAGACACACTCTAGTTCTGTCAACAAAACGTAAAAAACAGGACATTCCGCATCTCTGCAAAATGTCCTGCCATTTTTATTTCTTAACTATATTTTAATTACTGCGCTAACACAAATTACTGCTCTATCAGTAATTACCCTTTTTTTATTCTTCAGCTTTATCCACTTTGCTTGCTCTTGCTTCGATTTCTTTTGCCTGGATATCGTTCGGAGCCTGCTCGTAGCGTGCGAATTCATAGGAGAATTCTCCGCTTCCGCCTGTCATAGAACGAAGATCTGTGGAATATCCATAAATCTCAAGCTGTGGAACATCTGCCTCAATAATGGTATTGCCCTGATGATCAGGAGTCATACCAAGAACACGGCCACGACGTTTGTTCAGGTCGCCCATAACATCACCGGTAAATTTATCCGGAACAGTTACTTTCATAGATACAATTGGCTCTAAGAGTACAGGTGATGCATCCATAAAGCCTTTCTTAAATGCAAGAATCGTTGCCATCTTGAATGCCATTTCTGAGGAGTCTACCGGATGATAAGATCCATCATATAAGGTAGCTTTCACACCAACTACAGGATATGCAGCCAGAGGTCCTTTTAATACGCATTCCTGAAGACCTTTCTCAACTGCCGGGAAGTAGTTCTTCGGAACTGCACCACCAACTACAACCTGTTCAAATTCATAAGGTGTCTCCAGATCGCCTGATGGCTCGAAACGCATCTTAACATGTCCATACTGTCCATGTCCACCGGACTGTTTCTTATGTTTACCCTCTACATCTGCATTCTTACGGATCGTCTCGCGGAACGGAACCTTCGGTTTGCTCAGCTCAACATCTACTTTGTAGCGTTCTTTTAATTTATTCATAACGATATCGAGATGCTGATCACCGATACCATAGATAAGGCTCTGACGGTTTGCACTGTCATTTACTACACGAAGTGTCTTGTCTTCACTCATCATCTTCGCAAGTGCCTGGGAAATCTTATCCTCATCACCCTTCTTCACTGCTTTAAATCTCTTGCAGGTATATGGTGTGGAAAGGAGTGCCTTCGGATAAAGAATCGGATTTGCTTTTGTCGCAAGGCTGTCACCAGTCTGTACGCTGTTTAATTTGGCAATTGCACCAATATCACCGGCATGAAGTTCCGGAACCTCGATTGGTTTGGATCCTTCAAGTACATATAATTTATTCAGACGTTCTTCTTCGCCTTTCTCTACGTTTAATAAAGTGTCATCGGATTTGATAACACCGGAGCATACTTTAATAAGAGAATATTTGCCAAGGAACGGGTCTGCAATTGTTTTCCACACATATGCGGATTTCACTTTCGTGAAGTCGTAGTTTGCTTCAAAGATCTCATTTGTCTTCTGAGCGATTCCGTTGCAGGAGCGTTTGTCCGGGCTTGGGAAATATCCGCAGATATCATCCAGTAAGTTGGATACACCGCGAAGATTGATCGGTGAGCCCATGCATACAGGTACGATAGATGCCTCCTGTACGTTCATTGCAAGCGCCGCGGAAACCTCTGTCACTGAGAAAGTATCTCCTTCGAAGTAACGATCCATGAATTCCTCGCTGGTCTCTGCTACAGATTCCATAAGGATATCATGATATTTCTCCAGATATTCATCCAGGTATTCAGGAATCTCGCATTCCTCTTTCTTACCTTTATCTATGTATTTACGTCCTGCCTGTTTTACAACATTTACATATCCTACAAATTTGCCGTCTTCACGAATCGGGAAGTGAAGCGGTGCAATCTTCTTGCCGTAGAGTTCAGTGAGCTGTTCTACTACTTTACGGTAGCTGACATCATCTACGTCCATATCTGTGACAAAGATCATTCTCGGAAGTTTATATTTCTCACATAAGTTCCATGCCTTCTGTGTTCCAACCTGAACGCCTGCTTTACCGGAAACTACAATGATCGCTGCATCTGCTGCGCTTACTGCTTCTTCTACTTCGCCTACGAAATCGAAATATCCGGGAGTATCCAGCACATTGATCTTTACCTTATCCCATGGTACCGGAATCAATGTGGTAGAAATGGAAAAATGTCTCTTAATCTCTTCTTTGTCATAATCGCTACAGTATTTCCGTCTTCTACTCTTCCGAGACGGTTAGTCATTCCTGCTAAGTAAGCCATTGCTTCTGCCAGTGTAGTTTTGTTGCATGTCCACGACCTAAAAAAGCTAC